>CAYVMB010000009.1:0-12768 GCA_964452435.1 uncultured Gammaproteobacteria bacterium | reverse complement strand
TCTATGATCCTGAGCAAAAGAAGGCTCGCCCGATTGAGCAGCTGGTTGTTCCCGAAGACTTAGCTCCAGAAGCCAAGCGCCAATTTATTGATAATCAGCGTCTCGCCTATGAGTCTAATGAGCCAATTAATTGGTGTCCATCTTGTCAAACAGGCTTAGCCAATGAAGATTTAGAAGCTGGTCTTTGTGAGCGCTGCGGCAGCCAGGTAGAATTACGACCCATCCGTCAATGGGTTTTAAGAATTACCAAGTATGCCGATCGCTTATTAGATGATCTTGCTATTCTGTCCGACTGGGAAGACTCAATTAAAGAGATGCAAAAAGGCTGGATCGGCCGTAGTCAAGGGGCTATGGTTGATTTTTCGATAAAATCAGTGGATGGCCTAGAATTAGGTAAATTGCCGGTTTTTACGACTCGTCCCGACACTTTATTTGGTTGTAGCTATGTGGCTATTTGTCCAGAGCAAGCAATCTTAGAGAAATTACAAACCAATTTAGCCAATTGGCCGGAAATTACTGAATATATCAAACAGGCTAAAAACAAAACCGATTTAGACCGAACTGATCTTAATAAAGATAAAACTGGCATCTGTCTTAAGGGTTGCCAAGCCATTAATCCAGTTAACGGTCAATCAGTGCCAATTTTTGTGGCTGATTATGTTTTAGATGGTTATGGTAGTGGAGCAATTATGGCTGTTCCAGCTCACGATGAACGAGATTTTGAATTTGCTCAAAAATATACCTTGCCAATTAATCAGGTTGTCGCTAATCCAGATGGTAATCAATCCTTACCCTATACTGGTAATGGACAATTAATTAATTCTGACTTCCTTAATGGTTTGGATGTTGTCCAAGCCAGTCAAGCCATAATTAATTGGTTAGAGAGCCGGGGACTAGGCCAAGCCCAAACCAATTATCGTCTCAAGGACTGGACTTTCTCGCGTCAACGTTATTGGGGCGAACCAATTCCTATGGCTCATTGTCAAAAATGTGGCACAGTTGCTTTACCTGAAAATCAATTGCCCGTAGTTTTGCCAGAAGTTAATCATTATGAGCCCAGTGGAACTGGCGAATCACCTTTGATTAAAATTACTGATTGGTTAACAATAGATTGTCCAGTTTGTGGTGGGCCAGCCCAGCGAGAAGCCAATACCATGCCTCAGTGGGCTGGCTCTTCTTGGTATTATTTGCGTTATATTGATCCTAATAATCAGCAGGCTTTAGCAGACAAAAACCTGGAAAAATATTGGTCGCCGGTTGATTTATATGTTGGTGGAGCTGAACATGCCACTCGTCATTTAATTTACGCTCGTTTTTGGCATAAATTTCTTTATGATTTAGGGGTAGTTAACCATCCGGAGCCCTTTACTAAATTACGTCACGTCGGCTTGATTATGGGTGAAGATAGCCGCAAAATGAGCAAGCGTTGGAATAATGTGGTTAATCCTGATGATGTGGTTGAAAAATTTGGAGCGGATGCTTTGCGTTTATATGAAATGTTTATGGGGCCTTTTGATCAATCTTGCGCTTGGAATACCAATGGCCTAGTTGGTACCCGTAAATTCTTAGATAAGGTTTGGTCGCTAAAGACCAAATTAGTCGACCAGCCTGAAGAGGCTCAAGTTAGTAAATTATTAGCCAAAACTATTATCAAAATTGGTCAGGATATTGAACAATTTAAATTTAATACAGCGGTTAGCGCCTTGATGATTTTGGTGAATAAGTTATGTGAACAAAAAACTATCTCCAAAGCAATTTACCAGCAATTACTAATTGTTTTATCACCACTAGCACCTTATTTAAGTCAAGAAATTTGGCATATTCTGGGTCATAATAATTATGTTAGTCAGCAACCTTGGCCAAAAGTTAATGCTCAGGACTGTTTAGATGAAATGACGACATTAGTTGTTCAATTTAATGGTAAGACTCGTGGTACTATTGAGTTAATTAATTCAGCCGATCAAACAATAGTTATTAATGAAATCAAACAACGTCCAGAACTATTTAAATATTGGCCCAACGACCAAGAGCCTAAAAAGACTATTTTCTTATCTGGTAAGTTGATTAATCTGGTCTTTTGATTATGCCTATCCTTGCCTCTTTTAACTCGCCGGCCGCTTTACGTCGTGAAACCGAACAGCTGGCAGCTCTTTACGGACTACAACCTCAACATAGTCGAGGGCAAAATTTTTTAATTCAGCCTAAAATTTATCAGACTATTGTTCAGGCCGCTGATATAGAAGATGACGATGAAGTTCTAGAGATCGGCCCTGGTTGGGGATTTTTAACCATGGTTTTAGCTGAAAAAGCCAGCAGAGTGGTTAGCGTAGAATTAGACCAACAGCTGGCAGAGGTTTTACCGAGCCGCTTGGCGATTGCTGGTTTTAATAATATTGAGCTAATCAATCACGATATTTTAAAAACCGTTATTAATCGACCAGACCTACAGGACAAGCCAGAACTTTGCAATATTAGTTTAGCTAATAATTATAAATTAGTAGCCAATCTTCCTTATAATATAACTTCAATTTGTTTGCGCCGTTTTTTGGCTGGCGAAGTTGAACGCCCCAGTCTAATTGTGGTTATGGTCCAAGAGGAGGTAGCTCGACGATTGACCGCTAAGCCAGGTGAACTAAGCTTACTAGGTTTATTGGCACAATATTATAGTCAAGCCGAATATTTAACGGCAGTACCAGCTAGCAATTTTTGGCCAAAACCAAAAGTTGATAGTGCAATTATTCGTTTGCGATTAATCCAGCCAAAATTATCAGCCGATGACGAGAAGCTTTTTTGGCGTCTAGCCAGGTTAGGTTTTAGCGCTCGCCGCAAAATGCTTAAGAACAATCTAGCAGCTGGTTTAAAAATTAATGAAGCAAGTATTAGCCAGCTTTTGGAAGAAATTGGTCAAAAACCAACCTGTCGTGCTCAAGATTTGGCGGTTCAGCAATGGATTGAGTTGGTTGCCCTACTTCGGGCAATTGTGTTATAATTGAAATAATTAATTTTAATGCGGTTTAGCAATTTCCTTATGACCCATATCAATAATCCGGACAGTCAAAAAGCAATGTCCCCGGAAGAGTTTGCGTTATGGAAGGCTAGTCGTCGAGCTCAACGGCAAAAAAACTGGGCCCTGGCTGGACTTAGTACTATGTCGGTGGCGATTGTGGTAATGTGGTTTTTGCAGTTCAAGCAAAATATTACTGCTCCGTTGTATCGTCAACTAGGTTTTACCAATAACCAAGAAATTGAGACCGCTTTTCAGGAAAAAACTGTCGAACAACAAAATCAGCAAGACGAAGCGCTCAAGGCAGCCGATACTGATAAAGATGGTCTAAGTGATTATGATGAGTTAAATTTATATAATACCTCACCATTTTTAGAGGATAGTGACAGTGATGGAGTTTTAGATAAAATAGAAATCGAACGTGGTCAGGATCCTAATTGTCCAATTGGTAAAGATTGTAGCGGGTCAATTCTGGTTAATCCAGTTGCCACGGCAACTGGATCAGACACCACAGCTATTAATGACATTATCAGCTCTTCAGCTATTTCAGTAGAGAGTGTTTTACCCTCAGATGCAACTAGTTTACGGCAAACTTTGCTAGAATCAGGAATGGATCAATCCATGCTAGACCAATTTAGCGATCAAGAATTACTTGACGCCTATCAAGAAGCTTTTAAACAATAGCTTATGAAGATGTTTCATCGCCTTTTTATTGGTGGCTTATTATTGAGCTGCTTGTTTTTTGGTTTTTACCATTATGATGCTAAAGCTGAGGACGCAGCTAAGCCGGTACCACCAATGGTTATAGCTCCACCAGCTGGTGGTTTACCGGTTGTTGATGTTACAGCAAAAATTACCGATACGGTCGAGAAGGTTAATAAATTTACTTTTGACACCCTCTGGTCGGCTTTAAAGAAAACTCTAACAAGAACCTATAGCTCTTTACTAAAAAAATATGTCAATGAACTTGCTAATGAAACTGCGCTTTATGCTGCTAATGGTTTTAAGGGACAAACGCCGGCTTATTTTACTCAGGGCTGGAAAGAGTTTGGCATTGATTTAGCAAGTAATGCTGCTGGAACATTTGTAGAAAATTATTTTACCGCCTTAGAAGAAGGGTCGAGCTCAACTGCAGTAAAGCAAAGAGATATTGATTGTGGCGGCAAAATTATTCACATTAAAGGAACCTCGGCAACAACTAATTCAGAGTGGTTTGACGCTAATGATGAAACATCATTGGATATTACTATTCAAATAGATAATGGGGATATTTATGATGATTTATTCGTCGCTCTAGATGCCATTAACAGTATAGTGGACTCTCCCGAGGTTATGGATTGTAAATCTGCAGTTATGGGTGCTTATCAACTTATAGAAAAAGGAGAAGGTGCTTCGGTGGGTGGTACCACCAATCGAGTTAAGTTTAAAGAGTACCTTGGTAGTGATTTTGACATTTGTCAACCATCAAGTTTGATGGTTGGTTTTAAGATTGGATTGGGGTTAAATGGAGCTAGTACTGGTGCTGGAGACAACCTGTGTGATTTTCGAGACACTTTTTATGGCTTTAATAAAACGGAAAATGGTAACTGGGCCAATGCAACCAGTAGCTGGGCCAGGGCTATCCAAAAATCAATTAATGACCAAGAAAATTATTTAAAGGGCGTACAAACTATTTTTGACCCTCGAGCCAATGATTTGGGTATTGGTTTTGCTTTACAATCCCAGCAAGACACTATTATTGCTACGTCAACCGAGTTGGGCAAAATAGAAAGATTAGCTAATAATGAAGCAAAGAGAAAAACTAATGCAGGTGGCAGATATATAGAATTACCGGGCACCTTAGATATAAAATTAGGGGATGCTGATGCTAGAAAGCGAGAGACCTTCTTCACACAAACCGGTGATATTTTATTGGACAGTGCTAATTTATTTATTTCGGTCTTGACCAATAAAATGTACGATAAGTACATGGCTAAACTATTAGAGCTTGTGGCTGGCCAAGATGGTGGTTCTAAAGGTTCTGCAAAATTGAATGATTTCTATTCTTCCAATAGTTTTGGAATGGCTGAATCAGAAGCTTTATTGGCTCCAATAACGGATATGAATTTTAGTGCCGGCAGTGATTTGGATTTATTAAGTAATTTGGGTTCATGTCCCGATGCTGCCAATCCTGGTCCAATGAATTGTGTAGTGAACAATAATTTTATTCAAGCTGTTACTCAAGAAATAACCGTTGGAGAGGCTCTAAAAAAGGGTTTGCTAAACAGTAACGGTCGCTTTGGCTCAGCTAAACCAGATGATACTTTAAATATAGATTCTGGAGACATTACCTGGCGGTCAATGAAAATTCTCCGTAAATACAGAATTTTACCGGTTAGCTGGGAAGTAGCTGCTGAAAAATTAGCAGAACTGGATATTACTGAAAGACAGGTAACTGTTGGTGATATGATTGGTTGTTATAACCAGCTTGATCAATACGATACCGGTTATAATCAAGATTGGTGTCGAGGAATGATTGACCCCAATTGGCCACTGCGAGCACCGCTTAGTTATTGTTTAAAATCTGGTTTTGGTAATCAGGTTGATTATTTGGATATTTTAACCAATGATCAAGCAGCTACGGGAACGGTACCAGCCAGTTTAGGAACAGTTAATTTACTACGAAGAGGTAATTATTGTGCTGATGAACAAAGCTGTCTTAAAGAAGGTGAAAATAATAGTTGTGATATTTATGGCTACTGTACCGAGGATCGTCGTATCTGGAAATTTCCGTCTAATACCTGTCAACCTTATTTCAATACTTGCCAGGCCTACACTGATACCCTTGGCCAAAAAACAGCCTATTTGGCTAATACTTTAGACTATGGCAATTGTAATGCTGACAATAGTGGTTGTGCTGCTTATTGTTCACAATATAATTGGGCTAGTTCGTCTTATTCCTGTACGCCCGGCAACGAAACGGATAAATATTATTTATCGGCTAAAGCTGAGTCTTGTAGCGAAAACCAAGATGGCTGCCAACAATTAATTCGTTTGACCAATAACGGTAACGTTAATTTATTATTTAATGGTGACTTTGAGTTTAGCCAAGGCGGAGCCACTTCTTCAAACAATAGATTAGACAATTGGCTAATTGGTAATTCAGCCATCATAGTTACTAGCAGCGACCAGGTTTATAGCGGCCAAAACTCTTTAAAAATCATTAACAGTTCAGCCTACAGCGGTTTAATATCTTATGATTGGAGCGAGCCAAACCAGAGCAGTTTGCCTAAGGATTTCTTAATGCGTCCCGGAATTAGCTACACCTTCAGTGCCTATGTTTATTCTGAAGAGGTCCCAGTAACCATAGGTATTGGTAATGGCGATCCGGCCCTTAACAATGATTCGTGGCTTACCAAAACTACTACCACTACCAATGAGTGGGAAAAAATATCAATTACCATTAATAATGATGAGTATTACAATACTAATGCTATTGCCATCTACTCAGAAGATATTGGAGATTTCTATGTTGATAATTTGATGTTAGAAATTTCTAGCCAAGGTAATCAAGGTTATCGTCCATATCGTCAGGTCGGCTATACTTACGAAAAAATATTACCCGAATATCTACGCTCCGCTTGTTATATTCAGAGTGGTGACAGTCTAATTGAACGACCTGATGCTCCGGCTGAATGTGATAATTATGCGCGAACTTGTCTGGCCGCCGAAGCTGATTGCCAAATGTTCACTAATAGTTACACCGGTGATATGATACCGGCCAAAACAAATTTACAAAATTATTGTCCGGCCTCTTGTGTTGGTTTCGCTTCTTTTTGGCAAGAAGCAACAATCTTTAATGATGGTGAGGAAAAACCATTGATTCCCAATTCAGCCACAGCCTGTTCAGAGGCTAGTGTTGGTTGTAGTGAATTTACCAACTTAGACAATTTGGAAGCCGGTGGTGAAAACAAAGAATATTTTAGTTACTTAAGACAATGCGTTAAACCAGATGAACCACAAGCTAATTGTGCTGAGTTTTACAATTGGCAAAATACGGCTAATACCGGCTTACAGCTTTATTCTTATACTTGGCAAGCTGAAGCTAATGGTTCACCAAAATTAACTGACCAGCGGCAAGAATGTAGTGCTTCATCAATTCAGCCAAGTTCTCTTGACTATAACCCAGATTGTCGAGAAGTTCGCAACCAAGCTGGCACTGTATTTTATGTGCCTTATTCCAAAACCATTTCTTGCAATGCTAATTGTTTAACTTATCGTTTGTCAAAGAATAATGTTGTTGAGAATCTAACAACCTCAGCCAGTTGTCAAGGTGCTGGTGGAAACTGGCTAGCCGCCAAAGCAGAATGCTTTATTTGCCGCGGCAATGGTCAATGGAACGAAAATAATCAAGCCTGTCTGTACCGTGGTTTACCAACTGAAAGTCAAACTTGTGGCGCTGACCAAAATACCTGCAAACATTATAGTGGCACAGGGGCGGCTAATTGGCGTTTAATTTTAAATCATAATTTTAACGATGGTCCGGACGATTGGTCTGGAGCGGCCACCTCTTCTGAAACTCTTAGAACTGATGGTTATTCTTTATTAACTAATGATAATAGAACCCAAGTTGCTTTGGACAACGGTGATTTAAGAAATGGCGCCAAATATCGGTTGCAATTTTTTGCTAAAGCGTTAGCCTCAACAGTTAGTCTAAATGAAATTGGTTTAAGAAACGACGCTGCAGTTATCGCTAATTTTAATTTACCAACTACTGGTATTAATCTAAAAAGTAATGACTGGCAATTCTATAGCTTAGATATTTCGACAGCTATTAGCCAAGTCGATGATGAAGTTGAACAAAAACTATATCTAGAAGCTAACGGTCGTTTCTTTTTAGATGAGGTGCGCTTAATGGAGGTACGTGATGAATATTATTTATTAGAAAATAGCCTACAAATTCCAGCAGCTTGTAATCAGGATTATAATGGATCTCCGGCCACAGGTTTTATGCTTGGTTGTCAGGAGTATCAAGACAATAATAATAATACTCACTATTTGCATGGCTTTAGTGATTTATGCCAAGAATCGGCAGTTGGTTGTGAAGCAATGATTAATACTCACAATCAAACTAATTATTATTATCCTTTCCAACCAGCCAACAGTAGTGATGAGGTTGAAACAACTGCGGTTGATGAAATTATTTATGCTATTTATGATCAAGACAAGCTCTGCGCTTCATCAGATAAGGGTTGTCAAAGGTTAGGCAAGGAAATTGTTTACCAAGATCAAGCTGTTTATGATAGTGTCTACTTAAAGCTTGATCCTGACCGCTATCGTTCGGAAGCTACTAACCCTATAAAATGTTCTGCTGATGTTGTTGGCTGTCAAACCTTTGTTGGTGATACTAATGGTCTGAATTTTTTCAAAGATCCTGGCAGTCAACTATGTGAATGGCGAGCTAATGAAGACGGCACTAGTTTTAGTTGGTATAAACGACCAGTTAAAAGCTGCAGCCAAACTGCCAACTTTAAATTTTGTGCTAGCAATGGGGACTGTTCTAGTATTAGCTCAACTAGCCAATGTATGGCCAATCAGGAATTAATTTCTTGTCCGGTAAATAATAATGTGGGCAAGACTATTGGTGTTGGCGGCGATATTGTTCGTCAGCCTAAAATTGATACTCAAGGTCAAAATTGGGCTGGTTTGTGTCCAGCCACTCAATCTGGTTGTACCGAGTATCTTGATCCGCTATCTCGAGTCAATAGTGATATTTTAATCACCAAGCCAACCAGCAGTGCTTTTTATCAATCAGTGCCACTACAGGCCTTTACTAGTTATGTTTTGCAAGTTAAGGCCAATCCAGCCATTACCAACGATGGAGTCAGTTGGCGTTTAGCCAATACTGATTTTTGGCTGATGAATGAACAAAATAAGTTTATTGCTACTTCTAGCGAACAATTATTGCTGATTGATCAATATAGTGAAAATCCTAGCAACTCACAAAATAACAATTATTATAATAGCGCTATCTTTATGACTAATGGCGCTACTAATCTAATTATCACTATACCAACTTCATCGGTAACCAAGATTAAAGACATTTCCGTCAGGCCAACTGTTGTTAGTTATCAATTGAATCAAAATTTAAACAACTCCGAATGTACCGATGGTAAAACCAATTATGACCAAGGTTGCCTTTTATTCAATGAACGCAATTATCAACAAGATAATTATTCGGCTTTATTATATAATACTAATTTGAGCGCCAATGATGCCAACGGAGTCAGCCCCAAATCGTTAGAGGGCAATAATAACGCCAATCGTTTAATCAAAGTTCAACCTTCACGAACTTGTGGTAAGTGGTTGGAATGTACAACTTATAATTCAGTTCAAGATAATGATGGTAATGTTAATAAGGTTTGTACTGACTTTGGCTTATGTGATAGCTTTGATGCCTATAATAATTGTGCTCATTTTATCGAAATGTCGACGACGACAGTTAATCAAACGGTTGGTGTTAATTTGACACTTGATCAAATTCGCAACCTAACCGGTTACAGCAAGGTTGGTTATGCCAGCTCTGCAAACAATAATTACTATAATAACTATTATCATTTGGCAGTCATGTCAGAAACAGGTAAAAATATTGAACAAAGCATTAACGGCAGTTTTGAGTTAGCTCCCGGTTCGTTAGAACAGAATGGAGATCAGCTTCTCTATAACTATAGTGCCAGCGGCTGGTCAAATCCCAGCAATCTAGCCACTGTTATTGTTAGTCCTCAGCAGGCTATCAATCTTGATTCAAGCTTCAGTAATAATTATTTAGCACCAGATGGTAAAAATTTCTTACGTCTAGCCACAAAACTCCAGGGTAATGACGGTTTTTATGGTTATACTAAAACTGATGCTGCTAATCTGATTAAAGTTGAAGGAAAAACTGCCTACAACATGGTTGGAACAGTCCGAACTATTAATAATAGCCGAGCTGGTTTCAAAATCTGGGAATATACCTGCAAGAATCCCAGCACTAGTACTCCTTGCCGACCTCAAGTTATTGCCGGTAATCCCAATAATATTACTAATAGTTTAACTATCGCCGATACTGATGGTAAATGGCAAAATAAAGTTTTATCTTTTACTACTAAGACTGATACTAAATATATCCAGCTTGAGCTTGATGCCTATACTGAAAATGGCATAGCTTACTTTGATAATATTCAAGTTAAGCCTAGCCTGGCTTATCGCTCCAGCGGCGCTAATGATCAACTTATCGCTCCCAGTTGTCGTCTCTATCCAGAAGGTAATAGCTTGTCTTGCGATTATAAATCAAGCAGCAATAATGTTGTTCGCAAAAAAGGGCTAATGGGTTATTGTTTAGAATATGACCCAGCTAATGAAAAAAATTGTTTACTATGGTATCCGTTAGATAAAATAGCTGCTGATTTAGTAGAAGAGGGGGTTGGTTATAATGGTAAACGGCCTTTGTATTATTGTTTAGAGGCAACAAGTAGTCTTCGGCTAGAATATAGACATGCTTTTCAATTGAACGAAACCTCTGAATGTGAAGGCTGTAATGCTGTGGGCAGTTGCACTGGTTCAACTGGAGGGGACTATCTTGTTTGGAAAACTCTTGGAGATTCTGGCAGCCACGATGATAATGAAGAAGATCAGAGAAAAATATGTAAACCAAACTGTGACAATAGATTAATAGCAGTTAACCATATTAATGATCTTAGGAATGCTGAAAGATGTGAAGACTCTTGTCGGTTAGATACAGATTTAGAGCATAGTTGTGATGGTTGGTACCCATACGATGGCCAAATATTGGACTATACTTCTTTCGACGGAAGTGACAATAATATTAACCCAATCGGTTATAAACTTAGTAAGAAAAATATTGATGGAATAGATAGCTCAACATCTAGCCAAGCAAGAATGTTCTGTCTTTATTATAATGGCTCATGGGACGATGCTAACGATCAATGTAGCAAAGATGGTCAGACTGTTTACGTTAAGGGTGAAATATATAGAGATCAATTTGCTCTCAATGTCACGTCTAACAATAATGATGTGCCATTATCAGCTCCGGTTTTTTGTACTAAATTCGTTAAGATAGTAGATGATAGCGGTAGCAATGCTTATTGGGCCGATAGAATAAAAGAAGGTAGTTCTTTTATTATGCCTTGCTATATTCCTAGCTATATTCCTAACGCTACTAGTACCACTTTTGATCAAACCAATTGCTTTTTTGATCAAACATCGGTACCTTTTGCTTCAATTGGTTATCCTGTAAATCAAGGTAGTGAACCAGAAGGCTGGGACAGCCTCCTAAATTCTACTACTCCTAAACAACAACCGTTATTTTATCAAGATTTAGCCAGCGGTGTTCACCTGGGCAGGATATATAGTGCCAATATTAACAGCACCGCTCACCCTCGCTATCTTTTTGCTCAATCATATGGCGGTTTTGAATGGCAATTTGAAGAAGGCAAGGGTGTTAATGGTCATGATTATTTCGCTGATAGTGGACATTATGTAGCCAACAGCTCAGCCGCTTGGACTTCTTGGAGCCCGCCAACTAATTACTGTGCTGGAAATATTAGAACATCAACTAATACTCCAAGCTCTTATTGTTTAGTTAAACCAAGTATTGAAAACGTTCGAGTCAATGACACGCCAATAGTCAGCGGCGGGACAATTACTTCAACTTTACCAGTCTTTAATGTTAACCTAACCTTTAATAGCAAGATAAATCCAAGTCAACGACCACTTAAGCGTGTTCAAATTGATTGGGGCGATAATTCAGCAGCTTATGATCGAAGTGGTAATTTCTTAGATCGGGCCGATGCTACTGCTCCTCATCAATTTACCCATCGCTATACTTGTCAAGTAGCTGCCGGCGGCGGTTGTCAAACTAATAATATTATAGTTACTCTAACTGACAACTGGGGAGCAACTTCTAGTTTTCCCTTAAATATTCAGCCTGGTCAAGGTGCTAATTAATTCTCAATTTAAAAACCACTCGTTATCGGGTGGTTTTTAGTTAACGTTTATCCAATATCAATTGTTTGCTCGGTTTTAGTGATTATGGTATAATTAAGCTAATTTAAGATAGCTTGAAACTATGGCTGAGGCGGCTTTAGATCTTGGCGTTAACCAACAAAATCAATTCACCCAGCAAAACTATGAAGTTGGCAGTTTATTGCGTCAACAAAAAATGGAAGAGTCAAACAAGCAGGCCAATAGTCAAAGATTAAATACCCAGGTAATTGATTTTAAGTCAGCAGTGAATGATCGTTTAATGTCGCGTCAAAACTCGACTAATCAAGATCAACCTGCAATGACGGCTGGTCAAGCGGATAAAGATAAAACAACCACTCAAGATGCTGCGGATTCTTTAAAACAAGCCCAGCAATTAGCCAAATTAGCTGCCAACCCAACAGTGGCTGGGGTGGCTGCTGCTGCTGGTGAAATGGCTATGGATGCTATTAAAAAAGGTGAGGGTGGTAAGCTATTAACTGGCTCCATTCTAAAAACTTGGTGGACTAATTTAATAGATTCTTTTGGTTTAACAATAATCCCCTTAAATCTTCAAGCTTGGATTGGTTTTATTGAAGGACACAAGTTTTTTTGTAAATTAGGCGAGGAATGGAAAGCTCCAGGTATTTTTAAAAAAGCTATTAGTTGGTTAGAGGTTGCTGGATTATTAGCTCTAGATTTATTGTTTTTTCTTATTATTTTAGCCGCCATATCTTTTTTGATTTTTATTGTTAATGTTATGA
>CAYVMB010000008.1:10053-12957 GCA_964452435.1 uncultured Gammaproteobacteria bacterium | reverse complement strand
AATTTATAGCTCGTCGCGGTCTGTGGGTGTCTAACCAATATAACCGTGGCAAAAATATCTTATCCTGAAAAAGCTGCTGATCATTAACTTGATTAGTGACCCACAAAGTATTACTAGCGACATCAATCTTGGTCACATAATAAGGACCAGTGCCACCAATCTCCACGCCGCGACGCTGACCAACTGTATATAACGGCAAACCTTGATGCTGGCCAATTTGCCGACCAGATTGGTCTTTAATCGGACCGTTAGAAAGCTTTAAATGACGACGCAAAAAATTGGGCAAACCATCACCAACAAAACAAACCTCTTGACTTTCAGCTTTATGGGCAACTGGCAAATGAAATTTCTCAGCCAAGCGACGAATTTCCGTTTTCTGAAAATCGCCAAGTGGAAATTGCAATATAGCCAAATCACGCTGATCTAATTGATAAAGAAAATAAGACTGGTCCTTGGACTGATCACTGGCTTGCCAAAGTTGAATGCCCTGGTCAGTAACTAGACGACGAACATAGTGACCACTAGCCACCGCATCAAAACCAATTTTTTGAGCATATTTTACTAAACGGCCAAGCTTAACTTGCTTATTACATAAAACGCAAGGATTGGGAGTGCGGCCGGATTGATAGGCGGCCAAAAAATCATTAACCACGCGCCGCTTGAATTCTTGGGCAAAATTAAGAGCATACAAAGGAATGCCAATTTTTTGGCAGACCATCTGAGCGTCTGACCATGACTCCAAAGAACAACAACTATTTTCAGCTGAATCAGTACTAGTGTCTTTCCAAAATTGCATAAAAACACCAATCACTTCATGGCCCTGATTTTTGAGTAATTGAGCAGCTACAGCCGAATCTACACCACCGGAAACGGCTACTAAAATTTTTTGTTTCTTTTTAACAGATGCCCTGGTCATATTAAATAGCCTGTCCGCCTGGTAAAAAATCTTTATAAAGCGGCCGGTAAATATCATCTTCAGGATTTAACCAAAGCTGATCACTACAGTCCTGGTCGGTAAATTCCACCCCACCAACTCCCCGTATGATAGCGGCCGGTGTCTGTTCAGCACATTCACCCATAGTATAAACAGCAGCAGCAGCTAGAGAATCAACAATATTAGTCTGAGAAACTTTAATTAAACGACCAAATAAATCGGGTTGACCACGATAATCTCTTAGTGGCTGAAAACCGGCAAAAGCTAGGCCAACCCCAACAACACCATAACGCAAAGGCATGGAACGACTATCAGTCAAAATTAGACCAAGGTTTTTTAAGCCATAATGACTAATTAATTGCTGACGCCACTCTAAAGCCAGTTGACCAGGATTTTCCGGTAACAAAATATAATATTCCTGGGCATTACTCTCATCAATACCGGCTGATGGAGCAATTAAATGTTGATGAATAGTCAACACGGCGTAATTATGGGGCACGAACTGACGCGGTAAATAACGCTCAGCTTGATTAATAATCAATTGATCTTTATCTGGTACTTGACTAATTGGTATAGCCCGACCCTGTTGCAAGCTGGCAATTTTGGAGGTTACAGCCAAAATATCACTATCGCGTAGGCCACCAAATTTATCTAGGGCAGTTATAATAGCCGACAAAGCATCATCTTGTGGCGGTAATAATAAACGAGTTTGTAGTGGAATAATTTCCATAATAACTATAACTGCCCGGCAGCAATGGCCTGACGGATAGCGATCATTAAATCGTAATAGAACTCTAAATTATGGAGGCTGGCTAAACGACGACCAAGCGCCTCATCAATTTTATATAAATAATGAAGGTAGGCCAAAGTATAATGACGCAAAATTGGCAGACGCGAATTAGAATTAATTGGTTGATCCAACTCAGCGAATTGACTATTTTTAATATTTTCCGTTCGGTAAAAATCCTGAACCTGCCCTTGACTATTAACCAAGGCTCGATCAGCTTGCCAAAAAAATAGACGGCCATGACGACCCTCGCGAGTTGGAATTACACAATCAAACATATCCACACCACGCTTGACCGCCTCAACAATATTGTCTGGATAGCCAACACCCATTAAATAACGGGTCTTGTCACTGGGCATAGCTGGTGTCAACCAATCTAAAACTTGGTACATTTCGGCAGCGGTTTCACCAACCGACAAACCACCAATATTATAACCATCAAAATCAAGAGCCGCTAACTCGGCTAAACTACGCAAACGCCAATCCTGGCTAAGACCACCCTGAACAACCGCAAACAACAAGGGCTTATGAGTAGATAATTGATTATAATGCTGTTTAGCCCGCTTGGCCCAGGCTGAAGTTCTTTCCACTGACTGACGGATATCGTCATCGGTCGCCGGCAAAGCCAAACATTGATCTAAACAAACGGCAATATCAACCCCGCAAGCTGCTTGTAAATCTAAAGATAATTCTGGAGTTAAATACTGGCGACTACCGTCCCAAGGTGAACTAAAATAAACACCTTCTTCGGTTAATTTAACTAAATTCTGACCACCCGGCCGTTGACCAGCTAATGAAAAAACTTGGAAACCGCCACTATCAGTGAGAATTGGTCCGGCCCAATCCATAAACTGATGCAAGCCACCGCGCCGCTGGATAGCTTCAATCCCTGGTCGCAATAATAAATGATAAGTATTAGATAAAACAACCGGAGCCTCTAGCTGACGCAATTCTTCGGTAGTTAAATACTTAGCCACTCCTTGAGTGGCCACGGTCATAAAAAATGGCGTAGCCACTGAACCATGAGCTGTCTTTAAAGTACCCAGTCGAGCTGCTGAGACAACTGATTGTTGCTCTAAAGCAAACATCAAAATTATTTACGCTTAATTGTTTTAGCAGCTAAGTAAACAACCTCTGGCTGTTTAGGGTTGACTATAATAGACCAGCCAGCCCGAGAAGTTGG
>CAYVMB010000008.1:0-9953 GCA_964452435.1 uncultured Gammaproteobacteria bacterium | reverse complement strand
CAACCTCTGGCTGTTTAGGGTTGACTATAATAGACCAGCCAGCCCGAGAAGTTGGTAATTTTTTAGTTGACCAATTAACCCCGCCATCAATAGACCGATAAAAAGTGGTATCAGTAACGTAATAAATTTCTTGGCTATTGTTAGGATTGATAGCCAGGGTATTAATAATAGTGGCTTTCTCGGGCGTTAATAAATTAATGCGCGTCCAGGCATCACCATAGTTAACTGATTTGAACAAACCATAATCAGTGGCCAAATAAATAGCCGACGGATCTTCTAAAGAAATCACCAAATCACGAAATTGATTGCCGATTTGGAATTCAGCTAAAGACTGACTCAAATTCTCCCAGGTAGCTCCGCCGTCAATAGTTCGAAAAAGCCCGCTAGTCTCGGTGGCCACAAACATAACCCGACTATCACGCGGACTCATAACAATTTTTTTAATTGGATCATCAAAACGCTTAACTGTCTGCCAGCTATTACCTTTATCGGCACTACGTAAAACATCACCCCGGGAAGTTCCTAAGTAAACAAAATCAACGTTGTGATGATCGGTCAACAAACTGGTAATGGCCACTTTAGAATCATTGTCGTAATATGATTGCGACCAATTACGACTGCAATCATCAGAACGAATCAAGCGATTAGCTGAAGCTACAAAAATTATGCATTTATCATTATAATCAACAGCTACCGAACTAACATTGATCCGTCCTAGGCTGCTAGCCACTTGCCAATTTTGACCGCCATCATAACTAAACATCAAACCATTATCTAAGCTGGCAAAATAAAGAGCGTTGTGATCACCTGGATCGAGCGCTAACATATTAGCATCCAAAGTACTAATACTGCTGGGACGACCAGTGTTGGTAGGAATTAAATTAGCTGGTTGCCAATTGTCACCACGGTTATTGCTGCGAAAAACTCCGCCCATATCAGGCGATCCTGGCTGACTAGGATTCTTACCAACGCTAACTGAACAGCCACCTAAAAAACCAACTAAAACTAAACCAAGAACTAAATAACGGGCTGATTGTAAAAACTTGGACATAAGATAATTAATCGCTAGCCGCCAGATTATGAAAAACCAAATTCGGTTGAACATTGGCTGTCAAATACTGGCGAGCAGCACCTAAATTAGTAAATATTTTTAACAAGCTAAGCCAAGAAATTTGTTCAGCTGAAACCTTTAACGCGTCGCGTAAAAACCAGTGCTGAATTAAGGGTAATTGTCCCTGTTTAATTAACAATAAATCACGAGCCAGACCAAGCCAAATTTGCCATAGTCGCCACTCAGTAGTATTAGCCGTAGAAGTGGCCTTAGGATAAATCTGTTTTAAATAAAGCAAACGATCAGCCAAGGACGGGCTTGTTATTAATTTTAATAGAACTTCAGCCGTCTGGCAATAAGCAGTAAATAGGTCGGGCTGTTCAAAAAAACGAATAGCCAAATTGGGACGGCCCAAACAAACTTGAGCTAAATTCTTAGCTAGTTCCCGATTAGCTCCCCACTCATTAACTAAGTGGTCATAAATCAAATCAGCTGAAACTGGATAAAAACGAAAAATTTGGCTGCGCGAGGCAATAGTGCCTGGTAAAGCAGCCAAACTCTCAGCCAATAAAATGAAAATAACACTGGGATTGGGTTCTTCCAGACTTTTCAGTAAAGCATTAGCCGCCGAATCACTCAAAGTCTCAGCCTGACGAATAATCACTACTTGATAATTATTAGCAAAAGCTGACAGGCTAACTTTCTCTAGTAATTGCCGAATCTGATCAATACCAATCATTTTTTTGTCCGGCAATAAATCAACTTCGTAAAAATCAGGATAAAGACCAGCGGCTGTTTGGCGGCAAGCCGAACACTGATCACAGGGCCAATCAACACCAGGTTGATCACGACGCTGACAGACCAGGGTGCGGGCAAAATGCCTAGCCACGGTGGCCTTGCCAATATCACTAGGACCAACTAAAAGATAACTCTGCGCCAATTGACGAGAGGCTAAATGAGCTGCCCAGCAACGGACTACTCGCTCGTTGCCGACATGCGACCAATGAAGCTGATGGCCTTGGATTTCCATACTATTATCAGATTATCACGGCCAGGGCGGATTGGCAATGGAAAAGTTTAAGAACAATATAATTGACTATGCGTACCAATGGCTACAAAATAAATAATCTGTTTATCATTAACTTCTTCAAAAATAGCTCGCCAATCGCCGTTTATATTAATACTTCTATATCCTTTTCACTGACCAATTAAATAATGATTCTTTAATATGGGGTGGTTGGGACAATTAAGAAAAACCACCAATCTTTTTTAAAACCGGCTTTTATGCTGGGCGGACATTTTTTAAATTCTTTAATGAATCTTTTAGAATAAATGATTCGCATCAACTTTTATTGTTTGTCTAAAAAATTAACCGCAGCCTGATTATCTTTAAAAGAATAAAAATCTCCAGATTCCTTTTGATCTTTTGATTCCTTGATTGAAGACAATAAATAATCACTAGGCTTATTATTAAGAGTAAATAAAATAGCTTTATCACGAATTAATTGTTTTAAAAAACCATTAATCGCTCCGCTCAAGGTTAATCCTAGATCAGAAGCTATTTTTTGAGCCTCTTGTTTAACTTTGACATCAGTTTTAATGTTAATAACTGTTGAGTTCATATTTTTATTTTACATACTTAGTATATACATAGTATATAAAAATAAAAACAGACAGTCAATAGTTACTTATCCAACTCCGGCCGAGCTAGCTCATAAATAGTTTCTATTTGGCTGGCATTGAGAGCGCCCTGCCAAATAGTCAGTTCATCAATATCTAGGGGCCAATTATCTTGAGCAGCAAACAACTTAACTAACGGACTAATAAGCCAAGTTTGCTGGCTTTGCCAACGCTGAAGACCGTCCAGATAAAATGACAGATGATAAGCATAGGAATCATAAACTAAAACAGCCTGATGCCAATCGCCATCATTGATTGGTAAATTAAGTGGATACCAGCTATTGCCATTAAAATGAATTTTAGGACCATAAGTACCAATACCTAAGCCAAATAACCACTGGCCAGATTGGCTGGCTAAGACAATATTAGCTCGGCTTTCGTTGGGGTAAGCAATACTACGCCACCAAAATGACAGGGAGACATCACGGTTCTCCAGGGACTGTGGCAAATCACCTTGCAAATCGCCAGGATGCTCCAAACGAACACCAAGATTAAAGGGGCTATAAATCCAACGGCCGACTGGCGCTAATTGAGCCTGAGCTAAATTATCATAAGCAATATTAGAAACCCCTTCATCAAAATTCCAATAATAAGCTGCGGCCGGCTCTGATTGAGCTGGTCTTTCTGGATATGGATTAAGCGGCTGTTTAGACTGATAAAGCTGCCTGACCTCAGCCAGACTCAAGGCCCGTTGCCAAATAGCAATTTCATCGCGATCAATCGGATAATTCTCATCAGCCAAATCCAGCTTGACAATCGGTTGCGGCGGACTGTATTCGGCGGCGTCTTGAAATTTCAAGCGACCGTCAACATAAAATTTCAACTGATTTTGATTCTGAGTAGCCGCCAATAAGTGCCAATCATCATCGGTGGGAATGATATTGTCTAAGCGATAATTAGCGCCATAATGCCAAAATTGCAGCATCCCCGAAGCTGAAGGAGTCAATCCC
This sequence comes from uncultured Gammaproteobacteria bacterium, assembly GCA_964452435.1. Taxonomy (GTDB): domain Bacteria; phylum Patescibacteriota; class Patescibacteriia; order Patescibacteriales; family Patescibacteriaceae; genus UBA1359. Next base: position 6,272 of record CAYVMB010000008.1, on the reverse strand, counting down.
AAAACAATTTGACCATCAGCCGCCTGCAAATATTCATGGCCACGACCTTCATTGGGGTGAGAGGCGTTGCGCCACCAATAAGCTAAAGTTACTTGACTAGGATCAAGCGGCGCTGTTAAATCTAAACTAACAGCTGGCCGCTCCCAAGTTTGATAGCCGGCACAGTCAAACGGACCGACTCGCCAACCAAAGGGCTGATTATTGATATCAGCCGAGCCAACATGGTCATAAAGGGTTGTTCCCAAACATTCAGAAAAATGCCAAAGGTGAACTAAGCTGTTGTTAATAATCTGCGGATCAGCGGTCAGCTGATTACTAGACCGCGGTTGAACCACTGACTGATCAATAAAGTCGGCTTGATTATTATCACTATCCCAGCCATTGCCAAGACCGGCTTCCACCCCGCCCGGCTCTAAACTAGCTGCCGTTGATTCGGCTCGCGCTTTACGTTGCAAACTATGCTCTTGAGCCAAATCACCGCTAGCCGGTTGACCCTCAGGATCATTGGCTTGATTATAACCGAGCTTATCTAATAGATAATCTTGACTATCCACCAGACGCAGATGACCGCCATCATCAGACAGTCCCCAGCCGCCACTATGACGATAATCAGGTATTATTTCTCCGGAATAATCAGCGCTAGCCAATAGAAAATAACCGTGAGCGGCAATAGAACTGCTGGCTGGCAGACCATCACCGGAGCGATTAATCCAAGTAGTGCCACTGGACGATTTGCTTTGCAGTCGCCAAGTGCTCAAATCAACAGATTGATCATTGGGATTATATAATTCAACAAATTCATCGCCAGCGCCAGCCGGTCCACGAGTAACTAATTGACTAATAACAATCTTGGGTGGCGGACCGCTGGGAACGGCCACCAACTTAGTTTGAGCGTCAGCCGCCGAACTGGCCGGCCAATTTTCCCAATTGCCCACCCGATCACGGGCTCGGCAGCGAAAAGCAATTTTTTGATCAATTTCTACCGGTTGCTCAAAAACGGCACTGGTATAATCAACCGCACTAAGCCATGGTTGCCAAGAATTGCTATCTAAACGATATTGGACGTCGTAAACCAATTGACCGCTAGCTAAATCACCATTGTCCGATCCTTGCCACTCCACAATAAAACCAAGTTCCGTAATAGTTGCCGGTAAAACTGAAACCGCCGAGCTCGGTTTGACATTATCTAAAATAATAGCAATAGTGCTGCTCGCCCCAGCCTGGCCGGCTTCATTTTCCGGCCAAATTACAAAATTATTAAGACCGGGATCCAGTTTGACTGAAGCCTGCCAGGTTTGACTGGCTGATAGCTTGGCCACTTGACTGCCGATTAAAATTCGACTGGCTTGGCCGGCTTGGCCGCTGATAGTGATGGGAGTTGAACTAGCCCACCACGGATTGGCTGGCGGATAATCAATAGATAATCCGTCAGGAGCTCCACCAAGCATCGTCCATTTATGGGTCAATTTGGCTGAATAATTGCCGGCCGGATCCATTGCCTGAACAACGACTTGATGCTGGCCGGCAGTTAATTGTTCATAACTAAAATTGGTTTGGCAAGATTGAACCGGCTGATTATCCAGCTGGCAAGACAGCGCGGCTTCTTCGCTAATCTCCACCGAAAACTCCGCCTCCCGACCGGCCATGGTGCTAGACGGCTTAGTCAACCAATTGATGCTTGGTTTTTTCTTATCAATCAGCCAACTATAAGTAGCCGGAGTCGGATCAATATTGCCAGCCAAATCAATCGCCCGCGCTGACAACAAATATTCGCCGCTAACCAAATTCTTTAATTGATAATCGGCAGGACAAGTTTTCCAATTCTGATCATTGAGTTGACATTCAAATTTGCCGGTCTCAGTGGAAGATAATATAAAATTAGCCGTGCCGGTATTGGTAGCTGCTGGTAAGCTGGTTTTAATAGTGGTATCTGGCGGGATTAAATCTAAAACCTCTGCTTTAACCGTGCTGGATGAGGTTGTTTTAGCTTTAGTGCTAGTAGCGGCCGATGATGAATTGACCGTAGTAGAGTTTGACGATGAAGAAGTTGTTGCAACCACCGTTGGAGTTGATATTGCAACCGCTTTAACAGTTGAAGAGGTTGTGGAGCTTGAACATTGATTACTATAGAGACCGAGCTTGGCCTGCTTGGCTGTTTGACCAGCCACGGTGATTAGTTGACGGCGAGCCTGATCAGTGGCAGGCGGACAATTGTCTTGATTGGCGCCACAGAAAAAAACCTTAGCCAAACCTTCGGCGGCTAATTGTTGATTTAGAAAAAGGTCACCAACATAAACATAGCGCAACAAACGGCCATAAGCATCTTTATCCCCACCGCTATCGGCCACTAATTTCAAAATTCCGCCAGCCAATAAGGCCTGGTTGCGCTGCTTAGCCTCATCGGCCAAACACTGACTGGCTTGTCCGGAAGCTTGAGCTATCTCCGGCGCATCAATGCCAATATAGCGAACCTTTTGACCATCGGTTAATTCAATAGTATCGCCGTCAATAACCCGCTTGACCAGCGGACTGGCGGTGGTCGCCGTTGCCGATTGGTTACTGTCTGGATTATCAACTGGCTTGGCTGAAGAATTGGTTACTGGCGACGATAATATTTCTACCGGCTGATTAATTGAACCAGTTTTAATAGTAGCTGACCAACGCGACCACCAATTGGGCTCGGCGGCAATTTCTGTCTGACTGTTGGCAATTAGCAGAAAAACCTTTAACAATTCAGCGCCATAACCAATGGCGAGAGGTGATAATTGCGCCCAGTAATCAGCTTGAACTTGATCATCTAAAATTAAACGGCGGCGCGCTGCTTGATAATAAGCCAGCTTATAGCCACGATAAATTATATAGCCATCGTCATCGGGCCAAGCGGCCACGGCTGGCTGATTGGGCCAATCACCGGATTCCATCGGGCTATTAATGGTATCCTGACTAAAATAATGTTGATTGACAGCACTGGCCAATTGCCGAAAACAATCCTGATAGCTGACACAATTAGGCTGAACAACGGCGGGCCGCTGAGCTAATTGCTGACGATGTTGCCAAACCCAGTTTTCCAAAGAATCGCCTAATTCGTGCGGATCATTGCGAACATGAGCTGGAACGCTATTGTCCTGCAAAAGATGAAGAACGTGACCAAGATTAATAAAGGCTTGTTGATAATCACCCGCCCGATAAGCTAAAATCGCTTGATTCCAGCTAAAAATAGAACCATAAATTAAGCTAGCCTGTGCCTTGCCATCTAACCCCCAGCTGGGAGCTGTTTGTAAAGACATCAATTGATAGGCTCCGACGCTAAGCGGCCGATTGGTCTGCGGCCACCAAAAATGATGCATGGTCCGCAAAAGCGGCTGATCTTCAGCGGCCGCCCCCAGCATTAACCAATTCTTCTGCTGATCACTAATCTGTAATGAATATTTTTGATTATAAAGCTGAACAGCCCAAGCAGTTAACCGCGGATGAGTAACACTATGGTCGTAAGCTTGAAGCGGCAGCGGAATAATTAACAACAATAAGGCGAGCAGCCGATAGCCATTAAACTTGATCGGCATATTAGTAGATATCACCAATTTGCCAGCGGCCGGCTAAATTCTGATAAAGTTCCAAGCGTCCCGTCCGACTGCTGCTGGCAGTATAACTAAAAGTAGCTCGCTGACGACAAGCCACGGCCTCGGGCAAACAATCACCTTGAAAAATTAAAGCTACTTGTTGAGGCAATGATTGGTCCAATTGCCAAAGCTGCTGATCTTGCCAGGCTCGCTGATAATAGCCACGGCGCAAACCGATAATATAGGCCAAGGCGGTTTCGCGTTGGTTATTCTGTAAGGCTTGCCAAAATTGCTGGTAAGCCGCCTGCGGACTGTCACCACCCAGACTATTATTGGCATCATCAATAAACGGCTGCAGCCAACGACGTTGCCAAATATTGCCTTGAAAAATTGGCCAAAAAATAATAGCAACGGTCAAAACAATAATAATTATAGCCGCCACTAACCACCAGATATAAGGTCTGGTTAATAGTTTTTTGTACATAACTAACTATGGGGAGTCTTATTAAGCCACCCGGCCAGATTAGCTATGGATTAATGTTCCCCCCTTAAACATTGATCTTAAAGCCAGTCTGGCCGGGCCGCCCAACAAAAATAACCCGCGGACGCAGATTGTTTGCCCCCTCCTAATTTTTATTTAATTTTACTCTACTACTTCAGTCACCGTTGAACTGCTGCTAGTGCCGATTAGCGGCGTAGCTTGACCTGGCCAATCTTTGGTCCAATATTCATTTTGCCGCATCACACCATAAGCATCACCAGGATTACCTAAGAAATAACGCTTGCCATCGCCAGCGACATACCAAGCTGACTTATCGCCTTCCATCTGTAAAAGAATCTTGCCCTTGACTGAGTTGACATACTGCGGGTTGATCGGCAGCATGCCCTTACCTAGAGGATTGTAACCGGTAACCGCCTCACGCTTGTCATCAAAACCATCATTATCCGAATCGGCTTTATTCGGATTGGTGCCCAGGGACTTTTCAATCGTATCGGATAGGCCATCATTATCAGCGTCTTGACCACCCAAGTTGGCATCAGCCAAAGGAATGCTGGCTAAGTTTTTGTTAGTCACACCAACACCTAGCTTAATAATCAAGCCATAAATATTGGCATCAGCCAGATTCAAATCCATCCGACATTGTTCATGACCTTGTTCTAATTTGGTTTTTTCATCCAATAATGACTGATAAGCAGCTGTTTTCTGGCTAAGCTGACTGTCGGCGGCCTGCATTTTCTTGCTATTAGCCTCTAACTCAGCCTGCACCCTGGTCAAATCTTTATTCTTCTGGGCTAACTCCGCTTGAGCCGCTGTCAACTCACCTTGCGCGCCCTCTAGGCCCTGCTTAACCTGACTAACCTCTAACAGCAATTTGGTATTGGCGTTGTAAATCCGAACCATAATGGCGACGGCGGCGATAACTACCATAACTACTATGGCATAAAATAAATAACGCTGGAGACGGCGAACTTTGACTTCTTTAATAATTTGTTCTGGAGCGATGACCGGCTGGCCGCAATTGGGACAGACAGTGCTGTTGTCAGCCATTTGGCGATTGCACTTGGTGCAAATCATAAGTGAGGGGTTAAGCTAGCTTACTAAAACTATTATAATACAGACTGCTAACTTGAGCAAATAATTTTTCTTGGCTAATAATAAAGAGTTTTCTAAATTAGGCAACTTATATTTTTTTAATTAGTCTTTTCGGCCAAAACTAGATAAAAATAGCTTGCTTTTTTGTGAGTGGCGGTTATAATAAAATCATATGACCACAAAAGGCAAATTACGACAACTAATCCTCTTGCTGGGCGATTGGCTTTTATTATACGCCAGCTTATTAGCTACCCTGATTATCCGCTATCAACGCTGGCCAGAAGCACTTGTCTGGCAACAGCATGCGGCTATTTTCAATTGGCTCTTTCTAGTCTGGCTAATAATCTTTTATATAGCCAATCTTTATAATCTCAATATCTTGGCTAAAGGGCCACGTTTTACCGAGCGGGTCATCAAAGCTATCGCGCCAGCCGGCCTATTGTCTCTAACTATTTTTTACTTGTTACCGCCAGTCACTATTGCCCCCAAAACCAATTTATTAATTTTTAGCGCCATCTATTTAGTAGCCTTTTTAGCCTGGCGTCATCTCTGGCGCAATAGCCTCAGAAAAGCCTTGCCCCGCAATAATGTTCTCTTGATTGGTTATGACCAAATGGCTGATGAATTGTGGCAACTACTGAGCAACGCACCCCATTTAGGCTATAAGCCTAGCCTGCTTTTTGATCATCATAACGACGGACAGCCTCACTCCAATTGGCCAACCATTGATCAAACCCAAGATTTAGCCCAAGCCATTGCTGATTATCATATCAACACCATTGTTATTGCCGATCGCTATCGAGCCGATGAGCAGATCAATCAAGTTTTATTCAATCTTTTGCCATTGAACCTGACTTATCTAACCCTATCCAGCTTTTACGAACAGCTAACCGGCAAAGTGCCGCTAGCAACCATTGGCCAATTATGGTTTTTAGAAAATTTGAATCTAACGGATAAACGCTGGTATTTAACCCTAAAACGCCTGAGCGACTTTCTCTTGGCAGCCGTGGGGCTAATAATCAGCACACCGCTGTGGCCGCTGATTGCTTTAGTGGTTAAAACTAGCGGCCACGGCCCAATTATCTTTAAACAAAAACGATTAGGACAAAACGACCATT
>CAYVMB010000007.1:0-13832 GCA_964452435.1 uncultured Gammaproteobacteria bacterium | reverse complement strand
GCGGCACGCGAGCTGGGTTCAGACCGTCGTAAGACAGGTCGGTCTCCTATCCACTATGATCGCGGAAACTTGAGAAGGCGCTTCCCTAGTACGAGAGGACCGGGAAGCACGAAGCTCTGGTGTACCAGCTGTCCTACCAAGGGCACCGCTGGGTAGCTATCTTCGGTTTGGATAAGCGCTGAAAGCATATAAGCGCGAAGCTGTCTTCAAGATTAGGTTTCATAGACTCCCGGGAGATGACCGGGTTGATAGGCTCTAGGTGTAAGTGCAGTAATGCATTGAGCCGAGGAGTACTAATAAGTCATTTGATTTTCCCACAATTTTGTTTTCAAAGATTGCATTTATAGCACTGATTGACAATAAATAAAAGACACCATAATTCTGGTGCTCCAAACGGAAGGGTTCCACCTGATCCCATCTCGAACTCAGAAGTTAAGCCTTCCAGTACCGATGATACTTGGGCCGCATCAAGCCCTGGGAAAGTAGGTCAGCGCCAGAATTATGGTGTTTTTTATTTGATTTTTTATTTTTTTATAGCTAGACTTAAGATAGCTTTATTTTTTAAATTTGTTTTATGTCAACCCTCTCACCATCCTTAGATAAATTCGTTGATGAATTATTGGTAGCCCAAGGAATTGATCAACTAGAACCAGAGGTTCGCGATCAATTAGTTCAAGATTTGACCGATAGACTTAACGATCGTCTGGAAGCGGCCATGGTTGCTGAATTGTCTGAAGATAAATTGCCGGAGCTGGAAAAAATATTGGATAAATCGGCAACAGCCGAGGAGCTGCAGAAATTTTTTGCTGAGAACATTGCTGATTTGCCAGCAGTTTTAGCCAGAGAATTAACGGCTTTTCGTCAGTCTTATTTGAGCTAGACTATTTAATTATAATCGTATGGCCGAGAAATTAAGAGTGGCCTTTGTTGACAATTCTAAGGCTATTGATGACCAGTCTATTGATGCCGGTGAGGCTAATATGACTGCTGACAAGGAGAGTTTGAGGGGTTTCGGTGGTTTTTTAAAGAAAATTTGGAAACATAATTTGGCTAGAAATTATTATCGTCAAAAAGAAATCAACACTGCTAGACAGCAAATTTTAGAAACAGGCAATATTTTTGCTGCTGCTGGTGGCAGTCAGGCTGACTTTGAGGCTGATCAAGCGGCAGTGGTTAGTCGTTTTATGTTAGATTATGCTGAAACTATTCATCAAGAATCTGGTGAAAATCGCAGAATCATTGGTGACCAGCCCGAAGATAAGCTCCTTAATGATTCGTTGCGCGCCCTGATTGACAATTTTGCTGCTGGTAAGATTGATGAAGCTGCTTTGCAGGAAGAAAAAATTCGTTTGCTCAATGATTTGCCTGATTTTGATATCAAAACTGATCGGGCCAAAATTGGTTACGCGGATAATTTATTAGAAGTGGCCAAACAAGTTAAAGCATCAGCCAATCACCAGGCTGGCTTGGTTAAGCTTGACTATGATTTAGAGATTATTGTTGGTCGAGCAGCTAGCGGCGTGCGCACGGAGGCTAAATATAATCAGGTTGATCGTATTTTAGAAAAAATTGGTAAAACTAAGATTGGTGCGCTGATTAATGAGTCAACCTTGGGACTGGCAGTGGCGGCAGCTACAGCTACAGCTGTTAGTTTTAGCCAAACAGCTGGTCAGGCTGTTGCTCGAGCTTTGGGCGGTTTAGGTTTAGGTGCTCTGTTAACAGGTGGATTGGCTGCTTTTCGTGAGTCTCAGGCCTTAAAGCAGGAAAGAAAACAACATGGCCGAGAAATGGCTCAAGGGAAAAAGTTTAAAAAGGGCGATGTCAGGCGGGAGGAGATGGAAGGTTTTAATTATAAAACAGTTAAAGCTGCCGATGTCTTGTCTAATCTAGACATTGATTTAAGTGTTGAAAATCAAGATAATCAAGAAAAAATTAAACAAGCGATGTTTGATTTAGCCGACTTAGAAGCGCGCATTCGTTTATCTGATCAACAGAAGATTGATTTAATCGCTTTTTCTAGTTTAACTCAGGTTGAAACTGAAAGACTACAATTGGATTTATCGCGAGCCAAATTAAAAGTTGCCTTACGACAGCTGGCCAAAGACAATAAATTGGATTTTATCGGCGGTGATTTTGATGGCCTCTTAAATTATTTTGTTGAGGCCAAAACCCAAGAATTAATCAGCGGCGATAATGGTATTGCCGAAAAAGATCGTCTGTTTGATAAAATGCGTAAATCGCGAATGGTTTCCACTGGAGTTAAAGCGGCTAGTATAGGTTTTGTTTTTGGTTTAGCCTTTCAGGAGGCGACTAGCTTTTTCCGATCTGATCAACAAGGCTTAATTGAGGGAGCTATTAAAGGTCAGCAGCCGGCCGGCAGTGGTCAGAGTTTAACATTATTGGAAAAGGCCAGAACAATGATTTTTAATGAGCCTAAATTACAGCAAGCTCAAGAAGTTTTTCAAATAGGTGACAATCAGTTCAAAATGCCGGCTGGAACAGAGATACGCCTAGAGGATGATGGTGAATACAGTATTTTTAGCGGAGGTAAGAAATTGGTTGGCGATTTGCAGTTATCGGCCAATGGACAATTGTCGGCTGAATCGCAAGCGGCGCTAGCCAGGCAAGGTATTAATTGGTTGTCACAGGAAACGCAGATTACTGGAATTAGTGGTGCTAAAGAAATTATTAATCAAAATAGTCAAGAATTTACGGCTATTAATCGACATCTGTGGTATGACAATGATACTAAGATTTTTGATAAAAATGAATTGCGAGTTTTTTGGGGTGGTCAATATGGCAGCGGCTTAGACCAGGATGGTAATATTTTGTTGAATATGCAAAAGATGACTGCTGATGGTTCTTATCACTCTTTTGGCGGGCAAACACTATCTACTGATGCTCAGCAATTAATTAAAGATGGTGGACTAAAGTTAATGTTATCTTTGTCTAAGGGAACACAGAATCAAGTGATTACAATACCAATTGGTCTTGATGGAGTGGCGGTTATTCCTAAGGGTAGTTTGGCGGCTAGTCTATTTAGCCACGTCGATGGGGCCACTAAATTTACTGGTCAGTTTATGGAGGTAGCACAAACCATGGGTACTGGCCAGAATGGTGCTGAAGCGGTTAGAATTTTGGCTACTCAAGTTGGTCAAGGCATGCCTGACGGCTCAACAATTATTAATGAATTAATCCATAATATTGATATCCCTGCAGCCACTGCCTGGGAGGTCCCACCGATTATCCCGATAATGGGGCGAGAGCCTTTAGAACCAGCTATAATAGAAAAATTTATTAGCTATAACGGTTATCATGATCGGGAACTATCTGACGAGGAAAAGATTAGTTATGAAAAGTATTTTTCTCCAAGATTAAAAGACAATCCACAAGCCAAACTAAACCAAAAAGAAGAGTTAGACTGGCTATTTGAACAAAAAGTAGCCAGAGAGCCAGAACATTTGGCTGAAGTGGACAAAATAGTTGATTCGGAAAGCGTTCTAAACAAATTGCCGAACAATACTAAGCTAATGGTCTGCATGGCGGTTGGTGCCGCTTATGAATCAGAAAATATTTATAAAACTCTCAAGCTATATTCTAAGCAAAAAGCCGAGGTGCTTAAGAAAACCGTCTTTGTTTTAAATGTTAATTGGTTTGATGAAGATGAACAAGATCCTGAGAAAATGATTAAGATTAAAAAAACCATTGAAGACATTAATAAAATTAAAGATGATTTTCCGCAGTTACAAATTGCCGCTTTTCACAAAAAATACATCAAAGAAATTATAGCTAAAGAAAGAGGCAATAGTATCCATGGTCAATTTATAAAAGATGTTCATGATGTAGCCTTAAGGTCGTTAAATTATTCGGGAATTAAAGATGATGTTTTTTTGCTTTCTAATGATGCTGATTGTCAGGGCATGTCTGACGACTATTTGGCAAAAATGCTAGAAACTGCCGAGAATAAGCAAAATAAAGATGCTTTTTTGGGTAGGATTGAGTGGGATACTGAACGCTGGCAAAATCACCCCGGCTTTCATCTATCGGTTCGCTTTATGCAATTCTTGGATGTCGTTTGTCGTTATCCTGGGGCTAATCAGTCTCAGCACATTCCAACCTCTGGAGCCAATTCAATGATTAAAGCTTCGATGTTAGCCGCCATTGGTGGTGTTGATCCTGAAAATAATATTGGCGCCGGTGCTGATGTTAATCTTGGTCGTCGAATAAAACATGCTCGTAGTAATCAAAATGAAACACCCATTGATTATGTTCACGGGGCTTGGTTAGATACTAATGGTGACAGAGCTTTTAATTATTATGCGCACGGAAAATCTGTTGTAGAAATGTGGTCAGATTTTAATAAGAGCGGTTATAAGGGTCGAGAGGAGATTGGAGTTGGTGAAGGTTCATATTCTGGCTATTATGGTCAAAAACAGATTTTGACTAACGGCCCAATATTGAATCAAGACAATGATGGTAACTTTGTTACTGAAGATATCAATAATGATTGGACTGATATTGTAAATCGATTTGAATATCAGATGAGTTCCGGGCTTCAAGCCTATTTTGATAATGATTTTGATTCATGGCGCCGTGCTCTTAATTTTACCTTTGGCAACTCTAGACCGGCTCGCTGGGATATTAGTGATAATCAGGTTAAAATAACCAAGGCTGGTCAGGCTTGGCTTAAACAGCAATTAGTTGATTTTAAAAAGAGTAATCGTCAGGATTTGCTTTATCAAAGAGGTGGAACAAGAGGGTAATCTTCGTAGTTTATAAAAACAGCACCCAGAAAGGGAGCTGTTTTTATTTTGGCTGTCAAAACCCTTGACAGTATTTTTATTTTGTGCTATGATACTAAGTCGCTCTGAACAGGGGTTAATTAAACAAGTTAATTGCGGTGGGTTAGGCACGACAAGCATGGGGACTTTTCTGTAAGCTGTATCTGGTTGAGACTGGGTTTGTCCTAGAGAAAAGTTTCTTGCCTGCCCTACCGGAGTTAATTTGTATCACCAATAAAAAACACGAGCTCTCAAAGCTCGTGTTTTTTATTATGATTGAGTGCTGGTAGTTGACGAGGTTGGGCTGACTGTTGGTAGTGTTGTTGTGGTAATCGGTGTGCTAGTAGCTAGTGGTGCGGTAGTGGTTGGCGTGCTAGTTGGGCTCTTGCCCACCAGGCAAACCTCTCTCCAGGGCACATAATGAGAGCTAAAGCGTTTATTTTTGGTTTCGCCATTGGGATAGGCAACGCTGTAATCAAAATAGGTATCAGCGCCATTGTGGGCTTTTTCAGTGCATTTTACTTTACCGGCCGGCAGCGTATCAGTTTCAATGATTTGTTTGGCTGGCGGTTTAACAATATTATAAATTATCGGTTTAGTTTGTTTAGCTACTCGGCCGTCTTTAGTTCCCCAGAGACTGAAAGATAGTTGGTTGCCGCTCATTTCTCCAAGGATTAGAACATAATGCCCGGTGTCATTAACGAAGCGTAAGTCTGGCCAAGGATCATAGACAGCAGCATCGGTACCGGCTGGTTCATAATAACTAACTCGATAAGAATGATTTTGGCGCTGGGTAATTGGTAGGCCGCTAGCTAAAGCAGTCCTAAAAACAGTGGTGCCGACTTGGCATAAACCTCCGCCATATTCAGGGATAGTTTTGTTTTGTTTGATAACCAGTTCTTGTTTATAGCCGGTAGCAGCGTTAATATCGCCCAGAGTTTTAATTACAGAAAACTCAGCGTCAGGAGCGATTAGTTGGCCGCTAATTTGATTGGTGCCGACTCTAATATTATGAATACGATTAGCTGAAGATCCAGAGAAGTTAGAGGTACCGGTGCCTAGAAGCTCAATAATTCCTAGGCTGCTGGGATCACTATCGTTGAGCGGATTCTTTATTTCTTCAATAATTAAAGAAGCCGTTGAGGTGCCCAACCTCAGGGCTTGGCTAATAGCCTCAGCGCTAGCTTGAATATTTAGCTTGCGTCCGTCTTTGCCTGGTTTAAACTGAGTTAACTTTCCGCCAACCCGTTGAAATTGTCCAGCCTGTGGTTCTTGATCAATCTTTGAAGCCAGTTCAGAGTCTAAATAGTTGCTAATACTACTAGTGGCTGGACCAATAGAAATTTGGCCATCCACAATTTCTAAACTTAGCCAGGTAGCTGTTGTTGCTCGATTAATCGACCAATCGCTGCTGCTAGCCACTAAGCTGATTGGTGCCAGGTCTAAATATCTTTGAATTATTGGCTGAAGGTCACCCACCAAAGCTTGTCTGATTATTGGCTGGTCGTCGGCTATTTTTAGGGTGATTGGTTTTTGTTCTAAATCTAATAGTTGTTGTCCTAATTTCTTAATTCCTAGTTGATAATCAATGGTTTGGCCATTTTTTTCTGGCTCAATTTTATAAGTTCCGTCTTTTTGAACAGTTATTTTAGCTGGTTGGCTAGAGGTAACTAATGATTGGAAATTGCTTTGCAATTCTTGAGTTAATAGTTTTTCATTAATAGAAATAGCTCCTTTAGTTTGTTGACCGAATAGCCAGCTGGTGATGATTTTGCCAATTTTTTGCCACCAAAATTTGGTTTGATTATTTATCCAGGCCTGACTAACTGTTGTTATGTTGTCTAAAGCTAAAAGCGGTGGGGCCCCTTCGGCTAGTCCAGCGGTGGGGTAAATAATGGCAGTTTTATCAGCAACCTGAAAAGTCCAACCTTGTTCGGCAAGTTTGTTCCAGCGAGCTAGTAATAATTCGTTAGCTTGTTCTTGAGTTAAACCAGAAACATCTTGCCCGGCAATTCTAGTATTAGGATAAAAGCGGCCTTGAAAATAATTCAGAACAAAGTATCCGGCAGCAACAGCCAAAAATAGGATGATTAGTCCAGTAGCTAACCAAATTAATTTATGATTGGTAATTTTTCTAATTTTTAATTTAGGAATAGGCATGGCTAGTCTATTTTTAATAATTCATTGAGGATATTTTTAGCCAAACCATTGCTAGATTCATCTGGATGGCTAGGATTAACTAGAACGCAGGTAAATACCGTGCCGATTTGACTATCATCCGGTAATTGATTGGCTGGCCAGACAAAGTTTTGGCCTTGTTTGTCAGTTAAAAAAGCTTGGCCTTGGTCAAGATGGTTGAGCGTTAGCTGGTAATGCATAATTATTGAGCCTTAACTTTAATGACAATTTGTTTAGCCTGTGGTGCTTTGGGCAAAATAATAGTGAGGACACCATTATCCATTGAGGCTTTAATTTTATCTGGTTGAACGTCAATTGGTAAAATAATTGATCTAGAAAATGGTCCCCAATAGCACTCTCTAAATAAAAAATCAGCATCGGCAATATCTTCTGGTAAGTCGCGTTTACCACGAATGGTTAGAAGATCGTTTTTTAAGGAAATTTGAATTTCATCTGGTCGAGCTCCGGCAATAGTAGATTTAATGATTAGATCTTTATCGGTTTGATAAATATCTAAAGATAGCTGTCCTTCATGACCGCTAAGGGCTAGCCAGTCGGTGGCCTCGTTGGTTTCCGCTAGATTACGACCACCTTGGTTAGTGATAGGCGTTTTTTTTATCATAAAAGTAAAAGATTATTGACTGAAATATTTTTCTTGGTCTTCATCATCATCAAATTCCAAAGCTTTGGCCGATTTGTTTTTATTATCTTCATCATCATTATTTTTAGCATCATCGATGACAGGTTCCTCGCTATAAATATCAGCCAGTATTTGTTCGGTTGAGGCTAGTGGTAGTTGGTCATCATCAGCCTCAATCTCGACTTTATCTTCAGACCAAATTTCTTCACCCAAGAAATTGTCAGGTGCTTGGCTGTTAGCTGGATTATGTAGTGGTTGGCCACTCATTGGTTGGCTTTTTTGAGCATTGTATTCTTCAGGGCTGATATAGATTTCTCGAGCCTTAGCGCCATTAACTGGACCGATAACTCCCTGTTCCTCTAATTGGTCAAGTAAACTGGCAGCGCGTGGATAGCCAATTTTGAACATTCTTTGTAGATAGGTGGCCGAAGCGCGACCGCTATTAATCACTGCCCCTTTGGCTTTTTCTAGTAAGTCATCATCGCCATCACTAGCTTGGTTATTAGTTAGAACTCCGCCATTAGGTAAATCTGGGACATTGTGTTTTTCAACAACATCGGCCAGGTATTGTGGTTCACCGCTACGAGCTTTAATATAATTGACGACACGTTTAATTTCGTTCTCGCCAACAAAAGCGCCCTGAATGCGGACTGGTTTGGCAATACGTGGTGAGCTGAAAAGCATATCACCTTTGCCCATTAATCTTTCGGCACCAGCAATATCTAGAATGGTTCGAGAATCGACCTGCGAGGCTACAGTAAAAGCAATGCGAGCCGGCATATTACCCTTGATAACACCGGTGATAACATCAACGCTCGGACGTTGGGTGGCCAAAACTAAATGAATACCGGCAGCGCGAGACATCTGGGCCAGACGAATAATGCTGGCCTCAACCTCCTTGCGTGACATCATCATTAAGTCGGCTAATTCATCAATAATAAAGACAATATAGGGGATTTTTTGATCGGGGAATTGCTGATTAAAGCTCTTAATATCTTTGGCATGATTGTGTTGAAACATCTCTAAGCGGCGGCTCATTTCGTTGAGCGCCCAACCGAGAGCATTGATTGTTTTACTGGCTTCGTTGACCACTGGAGTCAATAAGTGGGGGATGCCATTGTAGATACTTAGCTCAACTCGTTTGGGATCAACCATAATTAGGCGCAGGTCTTCAGGACTATTTTCGTAAATCAAACTCAGAATAATACAATTTAACATTACAGATTTACCAGAGCCAGTGGTACCAGCTACTAGCAAGTGGGGCATTGAGGCTAGATCCTCCAGCCAGACTTTGCCAGTAACATCTTTACCCAGGGCAATCATGGTATTATTTTTTCGTTGGCGGAAATTGGCACTATCAAACATATCGCGTAAACCAACAGTGGCGATAGTTTGGTTAGGAACCTCAATGCCAACCAATGACTTGCCAGGAATTGGTGCTTCAATACGAATCGGGTGTGGTGAAGCTAGAGCCATTGATAAGTTGCCAGCTAGACCGGTGATCTTTTCTAGACGGATACCATCAGCTGGTTTAATGGCGTATTGAGTGATAGTTGGTCCAACGGTAATTTCTGAAACATCAATTGGTATATCAAAATTTTCCAGAGTTGTTTTAATGCGCTGAGCGCTAACTACAGTATCGCCACTTTCGGGTTTATCTAATTGGCGATCTAAAAGATCAATTGGTAAATCGATTTTGCTGGCTAGTTTGTTTGGTTTGTCTTTTTTAGTTTCATTAACTATAGGCTCAGTCGATTTATTGCTAGTTGGAACTGGCTTGCTTTTAACTGCGCTGGCTGGCTGATTATCAAATAATTCTTGGAGTTCTGGTTCCGGGGTGTAGACGGTGGCCAATTCTTCTTCAGCGGATAGACCGCTATCATCATGGCGGCGAGCAAAGAGACTAATTATGTAATGCCAGCCACTGACTAGCGGTTCAATTAAGATTTTGTTAAAAATACTGCGTCGCCCCAATAGACAGCTAAGATTGGTATTAAAAATAAAGATAAAGCTGATGATCAAAATAGCTATAGTTAAAACTAGACTGGACCAGTAGCCAAATAAACTGGTTAGTCCCCAGGTTAGACCATAGCCAATATACCCACCACCTTGACCGTCGGCAATATAGCTTAGCCAATGATCTTCAGCTAAACAGAAGTGGAAAAAACTTTGTAGGCCGGCAAATAATAAACCCCAGCCAATAAATTTAATAGTAGTAATGTGCAGCCGTTCACGATAGTAAATAAAGACTGCTAGAGCTAGTAAGAATATTGGCAAAAACCAACGACCCCAGCCTAACAATTGGTTGATGACACTGTATAGATATTGGCCAATTAGACCTTCTGGTTGGATCAGACTGAGCAGGCTAATGGCTGCTAGCAAAGCCAAAATAACGGCGGCAATACTTTTTTTGGCTTCAGCACTAAGGTCGTGGCCACCCAAAGATAAATAATTCAGTCCAGGCTGGTTAGCGATAAAATTGCGTTTTTTGCGTTTGGCCATATCTATTAATAAGCAACCGAAACGCTGGGCGTAGCGGTTGTAACTTGCTTTCTTGATGTTGAAAGTATACCATTACTAGTAGATTTCAACAACTATTACTTATTATTGATTGTCATGATATTTTTATGAATTGGTTTGCTTGGTCAGAATTTTTAAATAGTCGTCCAGCTTTTCGTCGCCGTCAGCTTGAGCAGGCGGTTTTTCAACAGCTGATTACCGATTGGTCAGCGGTGACAACCTTGTCGGCGGCCGACAGAGATTGGTTAACTGACAACTGTTCTTTAAAGATTGAGGCCGATATTTTTGGTCAAGCTGGTGATCCAGCTCAGAAAGCACAATTGATTTTAAGCGACGGTTTAAAAATAGAAACAGTCTTAATGCGTCATAGCGATGGCCGGCGAACCGTCTGTTTGTCTTCACAAGTTGGTTGCCCTTTGGGTTGCCAATTTTGTAGCACTGGCCAGCAAGGTTTTCAACGCAATTTAACGGCCGGTGAAATGGTGGAGCAGGTTTTATTGTGGCAAAGACAATTGGCAGCAGCTGGTGATAGGGTAGATAATCTAGTTTTTATGGGTATGGGTGAGCCCTTACTTAATTTACCCGAGGTTATGGCGGCCATTGAATGGTTGCATAGTCCAGATTGTTTGAATATTGGTTGGCGGCATATGGCTATTTCCACGGTCGGTTTAGTGCCAGAACTGCGGCAACTTACTAAGTATGGTCAACAAATCAAGCTGGCTTGGTCACTACATGCGCCTAATGATGATTTGCGCAGTCGACTAATGCCAGTTAATCGTCGTTATGATTTAGTCTCAGTTAAGCAAGCCTTCTTAAATTATGCTCAAACGACCAATCGGCGGATTATGGTGGAATATCTTTTATTAGAGCGGGTTAATGATAGCCCACGACAAGCCGAAGAATTGGCCGAACTGCTTAGTGATTTTTCTAAGAACCTAGTAGTCGTTAATTTATTGGCCTACAATCCTGGGGCTGGTGGTTTTAAACCAAGTGATGAAGCGGCTCGACGAGCTTTTGCTAATATTTTAAAGTGCCACGGTTATAAAGTAACTGAGCGAGCTAGTTTAGGCCAAGATGTGGTTGGAGCCTGTGGCCAGCTAGCTGGTCAAAATTGATTTTACAGCTAACGAATGTTAAAATTACCTTATTAAATCGACTTATGGCTAAATTTTACCTGACCACCACCTTGCCTTATATCAATTCTGCGCCTCATTTGGGGTTTGCTTTGGAAATAGTCAGAGCCGATGCCATGGCTAGAGCCCGTCGCCTAGTTGGCGATGAGGTTTTTTTAAATACTGGCGTTGATGAACATGGCCTCAAGATTTGGCGCAAAGCCCAAGGACTTGGCATGGAAACCCAAGCTTATTGCGATAGATTAGCTGCTAGTTTTGATGATTTAAAAGATTTACTTAACTTAAGTTACGACAATTTTATTCGGACCACTGATACGCAACATCAGGCGGCCGCTCAAGAATTCTGGCGACGTTGTTTGGCGAGTGGTGATATTTACAAACAGCGTTATAGCGTTAAATATTGTGTTGGCTGTGAAATGGAGAAAACTGATTCCGAATTAGAAAATGGCCGCTGTCCCTTGCATCCTGATCAAGAGCTGGAGTTAATTGACGAAGAAAATTATTTTTTCCGTTTATCTAAATACCAAGATCAATTATTAAAGCTTTATGACGACAAGCTAGATTTTGTCGTGCCGGCTAATCGTTTGAAAGAAATTCGTAACTTTGTAGCTAGTGGCCTACAAGATTTTAGTATTTCTCGTTTGGCTAGCAAGTTGCCTTGGGGGGTGGCCGTGCCAAATGATCCTGAGCAGGTGATGTATGTTTGGTTTGATGCTTTAGTTAATTATATTTCAGCTATTGGCTGGCCGGATAACCAAGTTGAATTCAGTCAATGGTGGCCGGCAGTGCAGATTGCCGGCAAGGACAATTTGCGGCCGCAGGCATTAATGTGGCAGGCCATGCTTTTGTCAGCCGGTTTGCCAGCTAGCCAACAAATTTTTATTGATGGTTTTATTACGGCTGGTGGTCAGAAAATGAGTAAAAGTTTAGGTAACGTTATTTCGCCGGTGGAGTTAGTAGAAAAATTTGGAGCTGACGCTGTTCGCTATTATTTGCTAGCTGAAATTAATGATCGCGATGATGGCGACTATACTGATGAGCGTTTTATGGAGGTTTATCAGGCTGATTTGGCTAATGGTTTAGGTAATTTATTTTCTCGGATCGGCAATTTAGCTTGGAAGCATGGTCTTGATCCGGTATTGCCGGAAGAGTCTAGTGAACTGTATACAAAAGTTATTCAGCTATTGCAAGGTTGGCATTTTAACCAAGCAATAGGTGAGGTTTGGCAAATTTATCGTTTGATTGATAAAGAGCTCACCGACCAACAACCCTGGAAGCTGGAAACAGAGGCAGCTCAACAAGTTCTAAGGCCGTTAATCAAAAAATTAGTTGATGCTGCTTATTGTTTGCAGATATTTTTACCGCAGACAGCTGAGAAGATTTTAGATTTTTTTAAGCAGCCCTTAGCTGGTAAGCCTGAGCCGTTGTTTCCACGTTTTGATCAGCCTGATAATCTTAAATAAAATATATGCTCGCAGTCGACATTTTTTTCATTGTAGTTTTGGGGTTAGCCTTTTTGGCTGGCTTGCGACGCGGTTTATTCAAAGTAGTTGGCTCATTAGTTGGCTTGGTGGTCGGTGCCTGGATAGCCAGCCATTATTATTTATTTGGTTTTAATTGGCTGACGCAACATTTATCAGAGTCTTGGTTGATTAGTAAAATTACGGTTTTTATAACTTTATTTTTTCTAGCCAGCAATTTGACAGCCTGGTTGTTTTCTTTATTAGGTGGAGTGCTAGAGGCTATTACTATTATCCCCTTAATGAAGACGGCCAATCGTTTATTGGGTGGTGTCTTGAACCTGCTTGAAGCCGCTTTATCTTGGGCGTTAATTTTATTTTTTCTAAGTCGCTATCTGCCAACCAGCACGGAGTTGGGTCAGCAACTAAGCCATTCAATTATTGCCCCTTATTTGATGATTATTGGTAAGATTTTGTGGCCGTTGTTGCCGTTGGTCCTCAAACAGATGCAGGCCTTATGGTAGGCAGACAGATTATTAAATTATCAGTTGTTACTTCAGCCGCTGGCCCAAATAAGGTAGCGGCTGCTTTGTTGTCCGGCCAAATAGTTCTTCTGCCGACTGATACTATTTATGGTTTGAGTTGTCTGGCTACCAATGAAACGGCTATCCGGCGTATTTTAGAAATGAAGGGCCGGCCAGATAACAAGCCATTAATTAGTCTAGTTAATAGCTGGGCTATGGTGGAGCGCCAAGCAATTGTTGAAAATAAGGTTCGTAATTATTTGTCGTCGGTTTGGCCAGGTCCAGTAACTGCTATTTTGGTTAGTCGGCAACATTTGCCAGCAGCAGTAACTGGGGGCCTGTCAACCATTGCCTTGCGCTGGCCCAAGAACGAATGGCTTAATCAATTAATAACTTTAATTGATCAGCCGCTGGTATCCACTAGTGCTAATTTAGCTGGTCAGGAACCAATTATTACTATTGAAGAAGCCAGTCAATACTTTATTAATGATCAACCTGATTTGATAATTGATGCTGGAGTATTAAAAAATCCGCCATCGCAGATTATTGATTGTCAGGATCCTCTAGATATTAAGATTATTAGATAATTGATAAAA
>CAYVMB010000006.1:0-14696 GCA_964452435.1 uncultured Gammaproteobacteria bacterium | reverse complement strand
ATGCGGTCTTTCTTTTCTTTCATTTCTACCTCAGTCGCTGCACCAACTTTAATAACGGCCACACCGCCTGATAATTTAGCCAAGCGCTCCTGCAATTTGGTCTTATCAAAATCAGAATCAGCCGCTGCTTTTTCTTTCTTGAGCTGATCAATTCTAGCTTTAATCTTGGCTTGATCACCCTTGCCGTCAACAATAGTGGTAGTTTCCTTGGAAACAATAACTCGACGAGCTTGACCTAAGTCACCCAGATCAACATTTTCCAACTTCAAACCAACCTCTTCGGAAATAACCCGACCACCAGTTAAAACAGCAATATCATCAAGCATCGCTTTGCGCCGATCGCCAAAGCCAGGAGCTTTGATACCAACTACGCTAAAAACTCCGCGTAATTTATTAACCACAAATGTGGTTAAAGCTTCCCCGTCAATATCTTCAGCAATAATCACTAATTCCTTCTTGCCAGTCTGTAAAACCTTTTCTAATAAAGGTAAAACATCTTGAACTGCTGAAACTTTACGATCGGTGATTAAGATATAGGGGTCATCCAGTTCGGCTTTCATAGTCTCAGTATTGGTAACCATATAATGTGAGACATAGCCCTTGTCAAATTGCATGCCCTCAACTACTTCTTTTTCTACGCCAAATGACTGACCCTCTTCGACGGTAATCACTCCGTCATTACCAACTGAATCCATGGCCTCGGCAATAATCTGACCAATTTCTGGATCGTTGGCACTAATCGAGGCGACCTGAGCAATTTCCTCTTTAGTGGAAATAGTCTTGCTCATTTTCTTTAATTTACTAACCACCTCGGCTACTTCTTTTTCAATACCTTGACGAATTTCAATTGGATTGATCCCAGCGGCCACCAATTTCAAGCCTTCATTAATCATAGCTTGAGCCAAAACTGTGGCGGTGGTCGTACCATCACCAGCTAAATCGTTGGTCTTGGAAGCAACCTCTTTAACCAAAGAAGCACCAATATTTTCAAACTTATCCTCCAATTCAATTTCCTTGGCCACGGTGACACCATCTTTAGTAATCACGGGGCTACCAAAACCACGATCAATTACTACATTACGGCCCTTGGGACCCAGGGTTACCTTAACCGCATTAGCTAACTGATCAACGCCCCTTTTTAAAGAGGCTCGAGCTTGGTCGTCAAAAATAATCTGTTTAGCCATATTATTTACAATAAAAATTAATTACTTAATGATTGCCAAAATATCTTTTTCAGCCACAACTAAATATTCTTGGCCGTCGTATTTCAGTTCTTCGGTGGAATATTTTTTAAACATAACTTTTTGGCCGTTTTGAACGCCCATTGGCGCCCTCTGGCCATTGTCTAAAAGACGGCCAGGCCCAACAGCCACAATTTCGCCCTGTTCTGGTCGCTCCTTGCTAACAGTGTCGGGCAAAATAATTCCTGACTTAGTTTTTTCTTCGGCTGATAACGGCTTGATGATCACTTGATCATGCAAAGGTAGTAGATTCATAAAAAGGAAAAGTTAAAAATAAATAATTTAGCAGTCAGTTCACCTGACTGCTAAATATTATAGCAAGCTATGGTAGCTTGTCAAGCGATCCACTGACCACTTAACTACGACGATGCCGTTGCAAATCAACAGCTTTAAGTCGTAAAATCTCAGCTACTAAATTGGCTCTAGCTTCAATAAACTCGGGAGTATTTACGGCTTGAGCGGCCATAATTTGTTCAGCCTGTATACGAGCTGCTGCTACGGCTTGGTCGTCAATTTCTGAGGCCATCTCGGCGGTATCAGCTAGGACAACAATTTTGTTAACTGACACTTCCACAAAACCACCCTGAATAGCTAAATATTCAACTTGCCCATCGGCCATCTTCAGCATAGCTACACCAGGCTTAAGTAAGGTAATTAACGGAATATGATTGGGCAAAACAGTAATATCACCGTCAATTGCCGGCAAAGTCGCTTGTCTAATCTGATTCTTATAAACAACCCGCTCCGGGGTAGCAATTTCAAATTTAATAGTCTGCTCGCTAGACATATTTAAGCTTAATTTAAACTGCCGCGCATATAAAATTCGCTCTCCGGCTTATCATCATGCTGGCCAGCTAAAATCTCGGCGCAATCTTTAACGGTCTGCTCAACCCGCACATATTGACCAGGTGTGCCAGTAAATGATTGGGCCACAAAAAATGGCTGTGACAAAAATCTCTGTAAACGGCGGGCTCTGGCTACAGTCAAACGATCTTCATCGGATAGTTCTTCCATACCCAAAATAGCAATAATATCTTGTAAATCTTTATACTTCTGTAAAACGCGTTGCACTTCTGTAGCTACCCGATAATGTTCTTCGCCAACAATATTAGGGTCTAGTAAGGTTGACTTGGAATCCAAAGGATCAACCGCTGGATAAATACCTAGTTCCGAAAGTGACCGCGATAGCACCACGGTTGAATCTAAATGAGAAAAAGTTGTGGCTGGTGCTGGATCGGTCAAATCGTCGGCTGGCACATAAACTGCTTGGATAGAAGTAATTGAGCCTTTATCAGTCGAGGCAATTCGCTCTTGTAACTCACCCATTTCGCTAGCCAAGGTCGGTTGATAACCAACAGCACTAGGCAAACGACCCAGCAAAGCCGAAACCTCGGAACCAGCTTGCGTAAAACGAAAAATATTATCAATAAACAACAAAACATCCTGATTTTTTTCATCACGAAAATATTCAGCCATAGCTAGACCAGTCAAAGCGACTCGAGCCCGAGCGCCGGGCGGTTCATTCATCTGACCAAAAACCATACAAACCTTATCTAAAACACCACTGTCTTTCATCTCATGATATAAATCATTACCTTCGCGCGTTCTTTCGCCAACACCGGCAAAAACCGAATAACCGCCGTGCTCATGGGCCACATTATGAATTAGCTCTTGAATTAAAACGGTTTTACCAACACCAGCGCCACCAAACAAGCCAACTTTACCGCCTTTAACAATCGGGCAGATTAAATCAATAACCTTAATACCGGTTTCCAGTACTTCCACTTTGGTTGATTGTTCAACAAATTTAGGAGCTGGCCGATGTAAAGGATAAGTAATCTCAGTTTTAACCTCGGCTGCTCCATCAATAACTTGACCTAAAACATTAAACATCCGCCCTAGTGTAGCTTCGCCAACTGGAATACGAATTGGTTGGCCAGTATCGCTGACTTCCTGACCGCGCTTTAGGCCGTCGGTTGAATCCATAGCAATTGTCCGAACCAGGCCGTCGCCCAGGTGTTGTTGGACCTCAAGAATAATTGTCTGTTTGTCCTGCTTAACTGACAAAGCTTGAAAAATCGGCGGCAATTGATCAATAAATTGGATATCAACTACTGGACCAATAATCTGTTTAATAATTCCAGAATTGTTTTTTTTCATATCATTAATTAGCCAAGGCGTTGGCACCAGCGCAAATCTCAGCGATTTCCGCGGTTATACCAGCCTGACGGACTTTATTATAAGTTAAACGTAGAGCAGCAATTAATTCATCAGCCGACTCGCTGGCATTTTTCATAGCCAACATCCGAGCTGATTGTTCAGAAGCATTGCTTTCTAAATTAGCCTGATATAATTGAACTTCAATCAAACGCGGCAACATTGCTTCCAAGACCTGCTGTTGATTGGGTTCATAATTATACTGATAATGATAGGCCTTAATTTTTAGACTTTCGGGCAGTAATTCCTCTAGCGCCTTACCTGTGGTTGCCTCACTATATAAATGACTATCAGTTTTCTCAGCCAAGAACTCTTTAGAAGCTGACATCTGTGGTGCCTCTACTAGACCCAAGAAATCTTTATTAGCACTAATATCAATTGGCAATAACTGACGAACCCGGGGAATTTGTTTCAAAGTAGACACAAAATCAGTAAAAGTTACCAAAACCTTATCATAACGGCCAGTTAAATATTCAGCCATAACCGTCTGGGCCAAAGCTATGACTTGCGGCAATTGCGAGCTGCGCTCATCTTTAGTAAAACTAGCCGCCACTGTCTGACCATAACGGCTAGCTAGAGCTTGGCCACGGCTGCCAAACAAATAAAAATCCACTTGCTGTTCCGGATATTTTTTAGTAGAAGCTAAAGCCTTATTAATAACATTACTATTAAAACCGCCACACAAACCCTTGTTGCCAGTAAAAACCAACATAGCAATTTTACCAGTCGGCTGCCTAGAAGATGGCCAACCTAAAAATGGATGCTCTAAACTATTATCTCGGCTCAGATTTAATAAAGTCATCCAAGCCAGGTTGGCGTAAGTTCTGGTAGCCAAAGCATTGGCTACAGCTTTCTTCATTTTAGCCGCCGCCACTAGTTGCATCGCCTTGGTAATCTTGCGTGTGCTATTAATTGACTTTAAACGTCGTTGTAGATCCCTAGTATTGGCCATAATTATTTTAACCAGCCCGCTAAAAAGTCTTCTAATAATTTAGCTAATTGCTGTTCGGCGGCTTCGTCCAGCTGACCACGGGTGGTAATTTTTTGAGCCAATTCCTGGCCGCAATCATGCCAATAGGCTAACCAGTCTTTCTCCCAGGCCCCAACTTTTTCTACCGGGACCTCAGCTAAACGACCACTAATAGCCGCGTAAAATATGGTTGTCTGATCAGCCATAGTCAGTGGCTGATACTGACCCTGTTTTAAAATCTCAGTCAAACGACGGCCTAATTCTAACTTCTGCTTGGTGGCCTCATCTAAATCAGAGCCAAAAGAAGCAAAAGCTTCCAGCTCGCGAAATTGTGCCAACTCTAGTCGCAGCTTGCCAGCCACTTTTTTCATAGCCTTGGTCTGAGCGCTACTACCGACACGCGAGACCGATAGACCAGCATTGATAGCTGGCCGCAAACCCTTATAAAATAAGTCGGGCTCCAAAAAAATTTGACCATCAGTAATAGAAATAACGTTGGTTGGAATATAGGCTGAAATATCACCAGCCTGAGTCTCAATAATTGGCAAGGCGGTCAATGAACCACCACCGCGCTCAGCGCTTAGTTTACAGGCTCGTTCTAATAAACGGGAGTGCAAATAAAAAACATCACCAGGATAAGCCTCGCGACCTGGTGGACGACGTAACAATAAAGATATTTCACGATAGGCCACGGCGTGCTTACTTAAATCATCATAGATAATTAAAGCGTCTTGGCCATTTTCTAAAACATACTCAGCCATAGCACAGCCGGCATAAGGAGCAATATAGCTCATAGCTGCTGTTTCGGCTGCACTAGCTACAATTACCGTTGTATAATCCATGGCACCAAAATCTTTCAACTTAGCCACCAATTGAGCCACCTTGGATTCTTTCTGGCCGATAGCCACATAAAAACACTGAACGCCTTGTCCACGCTGGCTAATAATTGTATCAATCGCAATAGCCGTCTTACCGGTCTGACGATCACCAATAATTAATTCGCGCTGGCCACGACCAATTGGCACCATAGCGTCAATCGCCTTAAGGCCAGTCTGTAAAGGCTGATTAACTGACTGACGATCCATAACGCCAGGCGCGACTCGTTCAACATTATAAAACTCTTTAGTTTTAATCGGACCTTGGCCGTCTAGCGGTTCACCTAGTGAGTTGACTACTCGACCAGCTAATTGTGGCCCAACCGGCACTTGCAAAATACGACCGGTTGATTTAACCACCGTTCCAGCTTTGACTAAATCGCCGCGACCAAAAATAATAGCTCCAACCTGATCACTTTCTAGATTAAGCACGACACCACGAACGGAGACCGGTTGATTCTTTTCATCAAGAACTTCAAAATCGACCATTTCACTGGCCATAACTTCAGTTAAACCACTAATCAGGGCAATGCCATCGCTGATTTTAGTGACATAACCAACTTTTTCCACTTTAATTTCCGGTTGGAATTGCAAGATTTTACGCCGCAATTCATCAATAATAATCTCGGGTTGTTGAGTAGACATATTAATAAAGCAATTTAGCTTGTAAATTACGCACTTGGCGCTGATAACTAGCATCCAATAAACGATCCGGCAACTTAATAATAAAACCACCCAAAATTTCCGGATTGATTTTTTCAATTAGTAAAACCTGCTTAGCAGCAGTCACAACGGCCAGTTGCTTAGCCAGCGCAGCCAGCTGTTTTTTATTTAACGGTCGAGCTGAAACAATTTCGGCCTCAATAATACCTTGTTCTGCCTGCCAATATTGTCGATAAAGTTCGGCGATAACTGGCCAACGCGACACAGCACCAATAGTTGTTAAATAGGTAACAAATTTAGTTAAAATTTGATCTAAATCAGCCTTGGTTGCTGATTCAGTCAACTGATAAAGTGCTTTGGCTAATTGTCGATCAATAATTTTAGCCATGCAAAGATTTTAAGGCCTGTTGAATTATTTTTTCATCACTAGCTGAATCTAGTTTCTCTTGCAAGACTTTTTCCACGGCGGCTGTTACCAACTCCACTGATTGCTGCTTAACGGCCATGGTCATTTGGTCTTTTTCTTTGGCCAAGTCGCCAACCACTCGTTGACGTAAATCCTCAGCTTCTTGCTGCGCCAACTGTTGCGCTTGTTCTTTAATTTTCTGGCCACGCTCATCAGCTTGGTGAGCAATCTCTTGGGCTTCTTGATGGGCCTGAACTAATTTAGCCTGATAGTCAGACTGACTTTTAGCTAGGCGCTCTTTGGCCGCTTCAGCGTCCTCCAAACCCTGATTAATAATTTTCTGCCGTTCACTAATAGCCTTACTAATACTGGGCCACAAAAATTTGGCTAAAAGCCAAACAATCAAGCCAAAATTAACTAGATTAGTTAAGGCTAGCCGCCAATCAAAACCAACTTTTGCTAAAACCTCCATTAAAGCCATAGGATTTTACAGCAAGAAAAAGCAGACCAAAGAATAAATAGCTGTTGATTCAGCTAAAGCGGTACCAACAATCATTTTGCCGAACATATCACCGGCAATTTCTGGATTGCGACCCATCGCCTCAAAAGCCTTACCAATCAAAATACCTTCACCAATAGCTACTGGCCCGAAAGAAAAAGTACATAAGGCCTTAGCTAATAAACGCATTGCTTCTGGTTCCATAAATTTAATTTTAAAATAAATTATAAATTAATCAGCCGCTGGTTCATCAACAGCTAAAGTATAATAAACAGAAACTAGTGAGGTAAAAACGACCGCCTGAACCAAGCCACTCAATAAACCCATGGCCATCCAGGTGGAGGGCAAGAACCAAGCAAAAGCTCCCATAATAATAGCGGTCATGACCTCGCCGGCAAAAACATTGCCAAATAAACGCAAAGACAAAGAAATAATCCTAGCAAACTCAGAAATTACATCCATTAAACCAATGGCGAAATCCAATATCCCCATAAATCCCTTGGCAATACCCTGACGAAAACCACGCCAAATGCCAGAAAATTGAAAATACTTGCCAAGATGACTCGGTAGACCAATCTGCCTAATACTAGCTATCTGAATATAGACAAGGGTGACTAGAGCTAGGCCGACTGTCGTATTAAAATCATTGGTTGGCGTTCTAAAAATTGACCGGCCAGCCCAAGTCAGAGAACTGACTCCGGGAATATAACCGATATAATTAGACATCAGGATAAAAACAAATAGTGACCCGAAAAGGGGCAAAACTTTTTTGGCTTTATTAGCACTACCAGTTAGCTGACTAATCAAACCAAAAATCAGGCCATAAAACATTTCTAAGACAGTCTGTGCTTTATTCGGCCGCAAATTTAAACGGCGGATCGCAACCACCAAGCCAATTAAAATAATAATAATCAACCAACTCAATAGACAGGTTGAAGTAATTGGCCAGCCGGCGATGCGAAAAACAACCTCCGGCTGAATGCTCGGTTGAGAACTGGCTAATCTTAAAAACATAATTAATGATTGGCAGAATCGTCTGGTAAATCAGACCGATTGTTTTTCTGAGTTGAACTAACCTGTTTAACTATATGCTTAAAGCTAACATAGCGCCGCCAAATAATCAACCAAGAAATAACTAGGGCTAAACCTAAACTAACCATAGTCCAGGTCTTGCCAGACTGCCAGCGATCATCTAGATAATAGCCAATAATCATAGCTAGAGCGGCTGGAATCATAAAAACAAAAATTCCCTGCCAAGACTGACGGAAGGCCAAATCAGCTAATTGCTTGCTATTTTTCTGTTGCTCCATGTTTGGTTATTATAACAAATTATTGTCGGCAATATAAGAGCATAAATCAGCTAAACGATGACTATAGCCCCACTCATTATCATACCAAGCAACCACTTTGACTAAATCGCCGCCAACTACTTTAGTCAAAGACAAATCAACAATTGAGCTAGCTGGATTACCGGTAAAATCAATAGATACCAACGGTTCGTTGGTGACTGTTAGGGCACCAAATTTATCTTGGCTAGCCGCCGTGACTAATAATTGATTAACCTCTTCAGCGGTTACTGGACGCTTGGTGACAAAAACCACATCACAAAGTGAAACCACTGGAGTTGGCACACGGAAGGCGGTCCCGTCAAAACAACCACTCATAGCTGGAATAGCCCTAGCTACAGCAGCAGCAGCACCAGTCGTCGTTGGAACAATACTCATCGCTGCACTACGAGCTCGCCGCAAATCCTTGTGCGGACCATCAACCAAGTTTTGGTCGGCAGTATAGGCGTGGACAGTACTCATCACCGCCTTGGCAATGCCAATATTTTCAGAAATAACCTTAGTTACTGGCGCTAAACAGTTGGTGGTACAGGAAGCCATAGAAATAACCTGATCGCTGACTAGTAAATCATTCTCATTAACGCTTAGCACAATATTTTTAGTAGCCTCATCTTTAGCTGGCGCGCTAATAATTACCTTTTTGGCCCCGGCAGTAATATGAGCCAGCGCCTCTTCAGCCTTAGTAAAACGACCAGTTGCTTCGATAACCACATCAACAGCCAAAGAAGCCCAGGGTAACTGAGCTGGATCTTTTTCCGCCAACGCCAAATAGGCCTGCCCATCAACAATCAAATGTTGCTCATCCGAACTAACGGTTTTACTATAACGACCATAACAGCTATCATATTGCAATAAATGAGCCAAAGTTTTATTGTCGGTCAAATCATTAATCGCTACCACTTCCAAACGCTGATCAGCTAAAATGGCCTTAAAAGTGCTGCGGCCAATCCGGCCAAAACCATTGATAGCCACCCGTAATTTACGATCTAACATAATTTTATCTTAGAAAATAATAATTATTCTTGAGTTAATTTTTGTTTAACCAACTGACTAACCTTGGCTACGACCTGTTCTAGGTTCAGTTCAGTTGTATCCACCACCTCATCATAATTGGCTAAATCGTAAGCGTCAATATTAAAATACTGCCGGTAGCGCTGACGATCATTGTCGACACGCTGATAATTATTAGCTAAAACCGCCTCAACACTATCTAGATGTTCACCCTCATTACGCTCGTCAGATTTTTGCAAATCCTGAAAAATACGTTGAGCACCAACTAAAGGATCAACGGTTAAAAATATCTTATAAGAATGAGGGATAAAGTGCCAAGAAGTACGGCCATCGATAACAAAATTATCTTGCTCCTGACCCATCCTGGTTTGATACTCATCAACCTCTAGGTCAGTAGCTATGTCAGTTAACGCTAATTGATTATACTCTTCCAAGGTCATGCCGCGACGTCTAGCAGCTTGGCGACGTAATTGGCCCATACTGTAATAGGGCCAGCTCAAGTCAGCAGCTATTTTTTTAGCTACCGCCGACTTACCGGCGCCCGGCCAACCAGAAAAAGAAACAATCATAAACTTTATCTTATTTGTTTTAACAAATCATTTAATTGTTTAGGTAGACGAATAGTAAATTGTTGGCGTTTTTTTTGTAAATCCAAAAACGACAATTCGCTAGCCACCAAAAACACCCGATCTAAAGCTAACTCTTTATTTTTTAATTTAGTCTTATTGGTGCCGTACCAATCATCACCGACTAACGGATGATCAATAGCGGCTAAATGTGCCCTAATTTGATGGGTCCGACCAGTTTTAATAATTACTTTAAGTAAGCTATAGTTCTGCCACTGACGAATCACCTCATATTCAGTTAGGGCAGTTTTACCTTCTTGATTAGCCGGTCGAGCCGCCATCTTACGGCCATCGCTGGAACGACCTAAATTAAAATTAATCACTCCTTCCGGTTTAGATAACACGCCATAAACTAGAGCGGTATAATATTTTTTAACCGTCCGGTATTGAAATTGTCTTTTGAGCGAACTAAACATCGCCGCCGTCCGCGGAATAACCATTAGACCGCTAACATCTTTGTCTAGACGGTGGACAATACCTGGCCTGGTTTGATTTTCGCCAATAGTTAAAACCTCAGGATATTGTTTGGCGATAGCTTCGGCTACTGTTGGCCGGCGTGGCGGCCAAACATTATCATGAACCAAAAGGCCGGCCGGCTTATTGATAACCAAAAAATCCGGTTCAACCGCTATAATTTTTAATCTGGCCTTAACCGCCCCCGACTGAGGAGTGGCCAATTTTTTTATTTTAGCCGTGGCAGCTTGCTGCAGCTTGGTCTTAAACTCTAATTTGTCCCCGAGCATTGGCTTATCGTGTGATTTAACTACTCGGCCATTAATCAAGACTGCACCAACTTCAATCAGTTTTTGCCATTCGGAACGAGACTGTTCAGGAAATTTTTCCGCTAGTAGCTTATCTAGCCGCAAACCGGCTAAGTCTTCATCAATTATTAATTGCCGCATATTATTCTACTAGATAATTAGTAAAATCAACCACCTGACGTTCTAGGTTGCCAAACTCAGCCATCCACTCTTTACTTTGCCAAGACAGGCGGCCAGCCAATAATTTGTCCTGTTGTAATTGGATAATCGCCTGAGCAATCATCTCTGGTTCAGCCTTCTCGACAACTAAAGCAGTTTGGCCGGGCAACAAAAAATCGGCAACCTGTTTATTTTTAGGAACAATAATTGGTAAACCAACACCCATAGCCTGAAGCAATCGCTGCCAATCGGCAGAACTCTCAGTCGATAACTCAATTAAAGCATCCAAACTACGAAACCATTTATCTAGCGGCTCTTGTCGACCGACAAACCAAACCAAATTAGCCAAGTCTAGCTGTTTAGCTAGCCACTGCAATTCTTTACGTTTGGCCCCATCACCAATAACCACTAATTGAACGCTGGGGATAACTGCTAAAATAATCTTTAGCGATCGCAATAATATTTCAACAACCTGGCCATCATCTAAGTTAACCACTGCGCCAACTACAAAATATTTCTTGTCAATCTGTTCCCGCCGACCATCAGCTAAGCTGTCAAATAAATCAGCCTGCTGACTAATCTTAGACTGGTCTAAAGCTGGAAATAATAATCGACAATTATCTAAGCGTCCATTATTCGATTGCAAACTATCAATAAGGTGGCGGCCATAGGTAATAATTTTAACTCTGGCCGCCTGATGGCGATAAATAGTCGCCAACAACCCCGCTACTTTAAAACTAGATTCTTCCGGTAATTGTAGCCAGACTACTGGCAAGCCAAGCTGTTTGGCTGGTGCGGTTAATAAAATTTTATCTAGCCACGATAAACAAATTAGGCCGTCAATATGTTGACGCTTGATTAGTCTACCCAGTCGCCAACGCCCAACCAAATAAAGCCAAGGCCACAATAACCATAACCATAATCTAAAAAATGGTTGGGCAATAATTGATTTAGTTGAAAAGCCAATAACTGGCCAAACGCGTTCTGACCATAGATCAACTAATTGCCCAGGAATTGACCACAGTGTCTGACGACCATCACACCAGGCGCCAAATAGACCAACTACTAGAGATTGATCGGTTTGATTAAAATTAACAATTAGCGGCTGCTTCATAGCTGGTCTGGATTAAAGCCTGGCTTAATAATTTCTTGCCAACGACGCCAAGTTAAAACTTTAAAAACTAAAAGACCAGCGACATAAACCAGGGCGGCCAATAAAATTACTGCCAATAACTGGACTATTCCCTGACCGGCCCAAGATCGCAATGGCCAAACAATAATCATCATAGCCAGGTTAGCCAAGGCGACCTTCAGAGTAACTGGCCAAGGCCAATGCCAATTGGTTAATTTCTTAGATTGATGGGCGGCTAAAAAAGCGATCAATAATTCACTATAAACGGTAACTAGAGCCGCTCCCCAATATGACAACCATTTAATCAAAAGAATATAGGCCGGCACAGCGGTTATGGCAGCAATTAGATAAGGGCGAATCATAACTTTTTGCCGATTTATGGCAATCAAAATATGATTAAATAGGCAACTAGCAAAAATGCCAGCAACCGCTACTAATAATAAAGCCAGAATTGGTCCAGCCAGAGTAAATTCGGGTCCGGCAACTAACCGAATAATCGGCCCGGCCAAAAGCTGTCCGCCAATCATCAAGGGGCAAACGGCAATTAATAGTCCGCTTAGACTAGTACTAATTAAAAAATCAAAATTGCGTCGCTGACCAGCCGCCCAAGTTCTAGTTAATAATGGCAATAATAAACCTATGACCAAAAATGGTAGACTAGTTAAAACATCGATAACCTTATAAGCCGCTCCGTATAAGCCAACCACTGTCTCACCTTTAAACCAGTTTAAAAATAAAATATCGGCTCGCAAATAAAGCAAATTAAGAATAATAGTAACGGCCAAGGGCCAAGATCGACCTATTATTTCTAGCCACAGCTGACGATTATAGGTCGGTTTAATTTTAACTCTAGCCCTAGACAAAAACCAGGCTAAAAAAACTTGAATTAGGCTAGCACCGGCCGTTACAGCCACTACTCCCAAAAGTCCCCAATTCAGTTGACGAGTCATAATCAAACCAGCCAACCAAACTACCCGACCAGCTACTTCGGCGATCATTAAATAATCAGACTTTAGCTCGCTCTGTAAAAAACCAACAAAAACCTGATTTATAGCGATTAAAAAATAAGAAACTGCTAGAATTCCTAAAATTAACCACAAATCACGATAATAAGGCACAAAATTGGCCGCCAGTAAGCCAAAAACTATAATTAAACCGGCTGATAACAATCTAAAACCTAATAAATTATTCAAAATTTTGGACTGCTCAGCCGGTCTTTCGTTAATCATCTGAGCGGTTACCATGGTCAAACCTAAATCGGCTAAAACAGCAAAAATTCCTAAAAAATTATTAAGAGCAATGTAGCGACCAAAACCGCTGACCCCAAGATATCTAGTAATTAAAGCTACGCCCAGTAAGCCAAAAAGCACCGAAACGGCTTTACCAATCAATTGGATTAAACTATTATAAGCAAATTTCTTAGCTAAAGACATGACGTTGTTTTTTAGACTATCATCAGATATAATAACTATATCACAATATCTTAAAAAACCAACTATGTTTAAACAATCCTTAGCTCTCTGGCTAGCTAGCCTACTTGGTGTCTTGGCCATAAGCCTGCCAAATTTATTTCCCTTAGCTGCCTCAGCCCAATTCGCCCCCAGCCAACAAACTGGCTTAAGCACAATTGGTTCAACTGTCTATACCCAAACGGGTGCACCCAAAGATATCCGCCTCATTATTGGCTCTGGCCTAGAAACTATTTTGGGTTTAGTTGGTTTTATTTTAGTAATTCTAATGATTATCGCCGGACTACAATATATGACGGCAGCTGGCAATAAAACCAAACTTGATGCGGCAATTGCTCGCATCAAGAATGCCTTTATTGGTCTAATTATAATTCTCGTAGCTTATGCGGCTACGGCTTTTATTATAGCTCAATTAGTAGCGGCAACAACGGGGGCCTAGAAATAATTAAGGGTCGTCAAATCTCTATGTCTATAGTGCAGCAAAGAGGGGAACATATTTCTGGTTGACCTGTGCACGACTGAGTAGAACTACAAGTATCAGGACATTCTAACGGCGTATCGGGAGTACAGCAAAGAATACAAGACACTGGCTGTTCTGAACAAAATTTTGTGGCTACGCAATCATCAGAACATTTTTCCATATAATCACTGGGTTGCATACCGTCTTGAAGTTCGTTTTGAAAAGTTCCACCCAAAGTTGACAGAAAAAAAGTAATCGCAGTATAAGACATAAAAATAACCACCAAACCGATAGCTGTATAAGCAACAATATTCTTGCCCTGAGCAATCTTGGTATCATTGCCAGCCGCCAAAATTATGGACAAGCCGCCATAAACTAGCATTAACAAGGCTAAAGCACCAACTACACCCAACACTCGGCTAATGACTTTGCCAACATAGCTAGAACCACCCAATAGACTATTAACTTCTGATAATGGATTTTCTAAATTAACCGTGGCGGCCAAAACCACGACTGGTAAAATTAAAATAACCAAACTAATAAAAAATATTTTGAACTTAGACATAGAATATAATTTAAACCGCCGGCATTAAGCTATCAAATAAAAACTTCAAAATAGCATAAGAAGAAAAAATCAAAACCAAACCAACGGCTGTCCAGAAAATAATCTTTTTAGCCTGAGTTACAGCCTTGTCATTACCAGCTGCTGTCATCCATAATAACCCGCCATAAACCATCATAATCACCGTTAGCGTTCCAGCAAGGCCTAATAAACTTTTAATAATATTGCCAATAAATTGATTGCGCCCTAATTTAATAAGACTGCTAAGACGAGGTAATTGTCTTGTTGTAGCTGCTGTT
>CAYVMB010000005.1:0-16048 GCA_964452435.1 uncultured Gammaproteobacteria bacterium | reverse complement strand
AACGTGATTTGATGGAATTATTGGCCGTGCCTGAAGAAAAAATTACGGTTATTTACTCGGCAGCCAGTCCAGATTTTCAGCCGATTGCGCCTAGTGATCCGCGTTTGGTTAATTGTCGCCAAAAATATGATTTGCCAAAGCGTTTTATTTTGTCGCTAGCAACTTGTGAACCGCGCAAGAATTTAGTCAATATTATTCGGGCTTATGATAATTTACGCCGGCGCTGCCCTGGTTTGGTTGATTGTCCATTGGTGATTGCCGGTGGTCAAGGCTGGAAACAGGGGGCGGCTAAGCGGGTTTGGCGTCAATCAGACTATCGGTCAGACATTCATTGGTTGGGTTATTTGCCGGCCGATGATTTGCCAATCATTTATAATCTGGCCAGCTTAATTGTTTATCCATCTTTTTATGAAGGCTTTGGCTTACCGGTCTTGGAAGCGATGGCCTCAGGCCGGCCAGTCATTGCCGCTGCTACCACTGCTTTACCCGAAGTAGCTGGCACAGCCGCCCTATTGGTTGATCCATCCGACAGTCAAGCGTTGTCGCGAGCTATGGAACAGGTTTTAACTGATCGGCAATTAGCCGAGCAATTAGCTCAAGCCGGAATCCAGCAGGCCAGCCGATTTAGCTGGTCAAAAACAGCTGAGGAGTACTGGAAATTATTAAAATTTTGACTAGAAGTTAAATGACAGCATTGGCTCTTTTTGTTATACTAAAATCGTTATTAAGCAGTTAATTTTTACCCCTCATGCCTGACCAACCGTTTGTCCATCTTCATGTCCACAGCCATTATTCCTTGCTTGACGGTATGGGCAAGATTGACGAATTGGTGGAGGCAGCCAAAGCCGATGGGGCTACAGCCGTAGCGCTAACTGATCATGGTGTCATGTATGGCGTAGTGGAGTTTTACCAAAAATGTCAAAAGGCCGGCATTAAGCCAATTATCGGGGTAGAAACTTATTTAGCGCCAGGTTCGCGTCACGACAAGAATAGTCAGACTGAGCGCAATTATCACCTTATTTTGCTAGCCAAAGATCAGATTGGCTATCATAATTTATTAAAATTAGTTAGCATTGCCCACTTGGAGGGCTTTTATTATAAGCCGCGAATTGATTGGGAGTGCTTGCAAGAACATAGCCAAGGCTTGATTGCGATGAGCGCTTGTCTGGCCGGTGAGATCCCGCGGTTAATCATGTCCGGTAAAAAAGAGCAAGCCAAAAAGCGGGCGCTAGAATATAATCAATTATTTGGTCAGGGCAATTATTATTTAGAATTGCAAGACCACCCACATCTGCCGGAACAAGAGGCGGTCAATCAGGAATTGATTAAATTGTCGCAAGAAACCGGTATCCCGCTGGTAGCCACTAATGATGTTCATTATATCAGAGCCTCGGACCGCGATGTCCAGGATGTTTTATTGTGCTTGCAAACAAAACACAAGAAAAATGATACCGGCCGGATGAATATGCTTGAGGATGATTATTCTTTCCGACCTAGTACTGAAATGGCCGCCGCCTTTGCCGCAGTTCCGGAAGCGGTTAGTAATACTATTAAGATTGCCGATCAATGCAACCTAGAGTTAGCGATGGGCCAAGTTCTATTGCCGCATTTTGCCGTGCCTGATGGTTTAACGGCCCAAGATTATTTACGCCAGCTATGTTTGGACGGGCTGGTCAAGCGTTACGGCCAAACTTATGAAGAAATAGAGCCGCTTTATCGAGAACGGATGGACTATGAGCTGGAGATTATTGCTAAGATGGGTTTTCCTGATTATTTTTTAATCGTTGCTGATTTTATTAATTGGGCTAAAGATAATTCAATTGTCGTCGGTCCGGGTCGTGGCAGCGCCGCCGGTTCATTGGTCTGCTACTTGATTGGTATTACTGAATTATGTCCTATCGCCTATGATTTGTTGTTTGAAAGATTTTTGAACCCAGATCGTATCTCCATGCCGGATATTGATACTGATTTTGCTGATATTCGTCGCGAAGATGTTATTGAATATGTTTCTGAAAAATATGGCCGCGATCATGTCTCGCAGATAATTACTTTTGGAACCATGGCGGCGCGGGCGGCTATTCGTGATGTCGGGCGGGTGCTAGATGCCGGCTATGATTTTTGCGATAAGCTGGCCAAAATGGTGCCGATGTTTATGAAGTTGCCAGAGGCCTTAGAACAGGTGGCCGAGCTTAAACAGATTTATCGGCAAGATCCACAGGCCAAACAGATCTTAGATTATGCTCAGCGATTGGAGGGTTGTGCTCGACATGCTTCAACGCATGCTTGTGGTGTTTTGATCACCAAAGACCCGTTAACTGAATATACCCCCATCCAGCATGCTTCATCAACTGATCGGACAGTTGTTTGTCAGTATTCACTTCATCCAGTGGAGGATTTAGGCTTACTAAAAATGGACTTTTTGGGCTTAAAGAATTTGACGATTATTGAATCAGCTATTCGGATTATTAAAGCCACCAAGGGGGTGGAGATTGATATTAATAAGATTCCACTTGATGATCAGGAGGCTTTTGGATTGTTTCAGCGTGGTGAGACGACCGGGGTTTTTCAATTTGAGTCATCAGGCATGAAGCGTTATTTACGCGATCTCAAACCAAACAATTTGGAAGACATTATCGCTATGGTCGCTCTTTATCGTCCAGGCCCAATGGAGTGGATTCCTGACTACATCGCTGGTAAGCACGGCCGTAAAAAACCGCAGTATCTGCATCCCAAACTGGAGCCGATTTTGTCCAAGACTTATGGTGTCGCCATCTACCAGGAACAGGTAATGCAGATTGCTCGCAGTTTGGCCGGTTTTACTATGGGGCAAGCCGATGTTTTACGTAAGGCCATGGGTAAGAAAATTGCTAAGCTACTAGCCGAACAGAAAGAAAAATTTATCGCCGGCTGTGTTGACAATGGCGTTAGCAAAAATTTAGCAGAAAAAGTCTTTTCCTTTATTGAACCGTTTGCTGGTTATGGTTTTAATCGGTCGCATGCCGCTTGTTACGCGATGGTGGCCTACCAGACAGCCTATTTAAAAGCTAAATATCCGATAGCCTTTATGGCGGCCCTATTGGCAGCTGATCAGCAAAACAGCGATCGAGTCGCCATTGAGATTGATGAATGTCGGCATATGGGTATTGAGGTCTGTCAGCCAGATATTAACCAGTCGTTTGAATCATTTACGGCGGTTAATGAAGCTTTGGTTGATAAACCGACCATCCGTTTTGGTTTATTGGCCATTAAAAATGTCGGTGAACATATTGCCGAGGTGATTAAAGATGAGCGCAAAGCTAATGGTCACTACCAAGATATGGCCGATTTTCTAAGGCGAATTACTGATAAAGATTTAAATCGCAAGTCGCTAGAAAGTCTTATTAAGGCTGGAGCCTTTGATAACTGGCATGATCGACAGCAATTATTAGAGAATATTGAGATTATATTAAAATATAATAAAGACTCCAACCAGAATCGTTTGAGCGGTCAAAATAGTCTATTTGCTGGAGTCGGTGGTGTTGAACATCAACCATTGATTCTAAGAGAAACTCCAGTGGTTGATCGTCAGACTAAGTTGAGTTGGGAGCGTGAATTGTTGGGGCTTTATATTACTGAGCACCCCTTTGTTGATTATAAAAAACAACTAGGTTCAGCTTTGACTTCAATTAAAGATTTAGTAGCCATGAATAATGAGCAGGCGGTGACTATTGGCGGCATGGTGGTTAGTAGTAAAAAGATTATGACTAGGGCCAATCAATCAATGCTGTTCGTTAAATTAGAAGATGAAACTGGTAGCACTGAAATAATTGTTTTTCCAACCCTATTGGCAACTAGTGGTGATGTTTGGCGCGATGGTCAAGCCGTTTTATGCCAGGGAACAATTTCCGACAAAGATAATGAGCGTAAAATTTTGGCTGATAAAGCTATTTATTTGACCCTAGATAATCTAAGTGATCAGTTGGCGGCCTTTCGTGATTTACCCGGACAAAAACGACGGACAAAGAGCGGTAGCTGGTTCAATAAAGAAATTACTAGTTCGGAAACTAGACCAGCAATTAGCGGTTCGGCCAGCAGTCTGGCTGAACCATTTGATTTAATTTTAAATAAAGAGCTCAGCCAACCGCAGCTAGTTCAGTTAAAAGAAATTTTGTTAAAGTATCCAGGTGCTAGCCAGGTATATTTAGAAATTAATCTAAACGGTAATAAGCAAAGGGTTGCCACTGGTTTTAAGATTAATCGCCAGCCAAAATTATTAGCCGAATTGATGGCCAGATTTGCCGGAATGGTTAAATTTTAGCTATAATAGAAAGATAGAATAATTGTTTTTATAAAAATCTTTTTATGCCTGCAAAAAAAATTAGGACAACCACTGCGCGGCGTGGGAGCAGCCCAGTTCAATCGGCGGCTCACCGATCAGCTGGACGTCCGCCAAAAGCCCGATCAGCTGGACGGCCAACTAGTCCATCTAGGACAACCACTAGACACCCAGTTAGAAATTTAGCCAAACCACGGCCAGCTGTTAAAAAGAAAGTCAGCCCACCCAAAACAATGGCTCAGCCGCAAGTTGTTGTAGTAACCAATCAACCATTGATTACTGAAGAAGAAATGACGGTTTGGCAGTCTGTTCGCCAAGAATCGGACGATCAATTATTAGAAGATAACCAAATTGAAGCCTCAGCTGAACAATTTGTCCAACCAGAGCAAGCAACTAAAACGCCAATAGTCGAACCCTTTGTAAATCATTGGTCAACTGGTAATAATTATTTATCCAGCGATAGCGATCAGCGTTCCGGTCGGCTTTATCGTCGTTTAGCTCTATTTTTTATCGGTCTAATTGCTATAGTGGTAATGGTGATGTTTTATTATTCTTTAATTAGAGTAAAGATTACTCTTTATCCAGTTGATCAGCAACAATCTGATAATAAGACAGTCACTTTAACCGATACCACACCAATTAGTGATGGAGCAGTGCCAGCTAAATTTTTGCAGATTAATACTGAATATAGACAGACCTTTAAAGCCACCGGCCAAGTGCAGGCTGACAGCAATGGTCAATTATCTGGTCAGGTAACTCTGGTCAATACTACGGGCAAGGATCAGCCACTTAGAGCTACCACTAGATTGTTAACAGCTAGTGGAGTTTTATATCGCTTGCGTAATTTTGTGACAGTGCCAGCTGGCGGGCAGATTGTTGCTGAAGCTTATGCTGATCAAGCAAAGCCAGAAAGTGCCGTGCCAGCCTCAACTAAATTTACCATACCGGGGCTATGGTCTGGTTTGCAAGACAAGATTTATGCAGTTTCTAATCAGGTTATTGATTATCAAAGCAATAGCCAGCCAGTAGTTTTGGCTACTGACTTAGAGCAAGCCATAACTCAAGCTAAACAAGCCGCTGCCGAGCAAGCCAAAGGTCAGCTAGCTCAGCAAGCTGGTAATGAGACAGCAATATATTGGCTAAATGATAGTAATTGGTCTGCTAATAGTGATACTCAGGTTGGAGAAAAGAAAGCTGAATTTACTATTACAGTAAAAGCTTTAGCTGGTGCGGCCATAATTTCATCTGAAGCAATCAAGGAATTAATTACTAAGGAGAATGGCTCATCTTTGGCTGTTGATGATCAGTCCTTGACTTATCAATTATCAGCTTGGCAACCAGAACAACACCAGGCTCAATTAAATATTGGTTATAAGGCTAATCTGGCCGTTGATCGAGCCGATCAATTAATTGATAAGCAAGCTTTGGTTGGTCTAAATCGTCAGCAGTTAGAAACCTATTTGTCTGGTCAACCAAATTTGGCTAGTTATAAAATTGTTTGGCAACCTGGATTCTTAAGTAAAGTTCCAGGTACAGACAAGATTCAGTTACAGCTTGGTCGATAGTTTAAACATTAGGTGTATTTTAAAAAAGCTCTGAGCAAATTGCCCAGAGCTTTTTTAAAATTAGAATAGAGCCTAGCTAAATATCTAAATTACTAACCTTTTTAGCATGAGTCTGGATAAAGTTTTTGCGGGGAGCAACCTCATCGCCCATTAGCATTTCAAAGACCTCGCTGGCCATGGCGGCATCTTCAACGTTGACTTGTTTTAGCACACGATTTTCTGGATTCATGGTCGTTGACCATAATTGTTCAGGGTTCATTTCACCAAGACCTTTGTAACGCTGGACATGCAATTTGGCTGGGGATTTAGTAGTTGTTTTGTTTTTATCGTCAGCAGTTTCATCAGTTGAATTTTTGGCCTCTTCAGATTCAGCTTGTTCGGCATCATTGTCATCCTCTTCACTTTCAACTACTTCAACAATTGCCGCCATGCCGCCAAGCTCTTTAACGATTTGGTTCTTTTCTTCATCAGAATAGGCATAGCGGATAGTCGATCCCTTTTTAACTTGATAGAGTGGGGGTTGAGCGATATACAAATAGCCACCGGTCACTAATGGGTTGAAATGACGGAAAAACATAGTTAATAATAATGTTCGAATATGGGCACCATCAACATCAGCATCAGTCATAATAACAATACGATGATAACGCAGACGGCTGACCTCAAATTGGTCATCAATATTGGTTCCTAGAGCGATGACCATGTTCTTAATTTCGTTGTTCTCTAACATTTTGTCTAAACGAGCCCGCTCAACATTAAGAATTTTACCGCGCAATGGCAAGATAGCCTGGAAACGGCGATCGCGACCCTGTTTAGCACTACCGCCGGCGCTGTCTCCCTCAACAATAAATAGTTCTGATTCTTCTGCCTTACGACTGGAGCAATCGGCTAGTTTGCCAGGTAAAGTGGCACTATCTAGAGCACTTTTGCGTAAAATAGCGGTACGAGCTGTACGAGCGGCAATGCGAGCCTGAGCCGAGAGTAAACATTTACCAAGTACCTGTTCGGCCTCTTTAGGGTGTTCTTCTAAAAAAGTAGCCAAAGTTTCGCTACAAACTTGTTCGACATAGCCTTTAATCTCGGCGTTGCCTAGTTTGCCTTTGGTCTGGCCTTCAAATTGAGGGTTGGGTAATTTGACGCTAACTATAGCCACTAAGCCTTCGCGAACATCATCACCAGTTAGATTATCTTCTTTTTCTTTAAGGATGTTTTTGGCTCGAGCATAATTATTCAAAACTCTGGTTTGGGCGCTGCGGAAACCGATTAGGTGGGTGCCACCCTCCATATTAATAATATTATTGGCAAAAGCCAGGACAGTTTCGTTATAGCCATCATTATATTGTAGGGCTAATTCAACTTTAACATCATCGATTTCTTTTTCAGCGTAAAAGACAGTTTCATTTTTAACCTGATTGTTGCGATTGAGGCTTTTGATATATGATTTAATGCCGCCTTCAAAATAAAAGGCATAATCTTTGGAACGATGACCTGGTCGGCGATCGTGCAGGCGAACAGTTACGCCCTTGGTTAAATAAGTCTGTTGGCGGAAATGGTCAAGAATGGTGCCCCATTTGAATTCGGTAGTGTCAAAAATAGTATCATCTGGTTTAAAAGTGATAGTCGTACCGTGTTTATTGGGGTCGGTTTTACCAATTTTTTTAATGGGCCCAACTGGTTTACCACAGTTATATTCTTGTTCCCAAGCTGTGCCGTCACGATAAATTGTAGCTTTTAAATAAATACTCAAAGCATTAACCACGGAAACGCCAACACCGTGCAAACCGCCAGAAATTTTATAGCCACTGCCACCGAATTTACCGCCAGCGTGGAGTTTGGTCATAACCGTTTCTAGAGCCGAAACGCCGGTTGTCTTGTGAGTATCAACAGGAATGCCACGACCATTATCGGCCACTTCAACTAATCCGTCAGGTAGTAGGGTGATTTCAACTGAGTCGGCATAATTAGCCATAACCTCATCAAAACTATTGTCGGCTACCTCCCAAATTAAGTGGTGCAGACCAGTGGCCGAGGTTGACCCAATATACATGCCAGGACGTTTGCGTACTGGTTCAAGGCCTTCTAAAACAGTGATTGCTTCAGCACTGTATTCAGCAGTTGTTTGTTGGAAATTCTTGTTCATAGCAGTTTTTACATAAAAAAGATAGCCGATTGGGCTAAGTGATAACTCTAATATTTTAGCAAGAAAATCAGTGCTTGGCAAGCCGATAGAGCGGTTCTTTGGCTTGTTTTTCCGGCTGCTAATTGATACAATATAAAGAGTTGCCAATTATTGGTAATAGTTAAAATATCTTTGTGAAGAAAGATTTATTTAGCAATAGCTTGCCAGAATCACCAAATACCATCAATTATTCTCATCAGCGGTCTAAAAGCGATAATTGGCTGTGGATTGCTTCAGTTATTTTGTGTTTGGTGTTTATTATAGTTATTTCTCGTTTGATAGCAGTTTGGGATGGTCAGCCTGGCTCTAAAGTATTTTTGAAGTCAGCAGCCGTATCGACAACAGCGACTGGCCAGCCAATATTGCCGTTTGGTCAAGATGTGGCTGAGGGGGCAGTAGCGCGTCAAGATCCTGATTTTCAAGCTGATCAATTAGTTTTTAGCCAGATTTATCAGGCACCGACTACTAGTTGGCCACTAGCTATCCTAGCTAATCAAGGTCAAACACCCAAGTTGCCAGTTAATGTTAAAAGCGAAGCAGCTAATTATTATGAAATACGTCGTCGTTATAATTTAGAGCCGCTGGTTAAAAAATTGAACGAACAAGGCTCAGCTATAGTTGATAATCCTTTTGGTCAGCCAGAGCAAGATTTTTTTAGTTTCTATCGCTTGGCCCAACAAGATAAATGGCCAGTAATTATAACTAATGATGTCGTCTATTATTATTATCAGAACAATTTAAAAGAGGTGTATAAAGCCTTAGAGGCTGGTTTGTATGATGGTTTGTGGCAAATCAGTTTGAATTTGTTTGATTTTGCTAATCGGCGTTATCAGGCAGCGGCTAGTCAGGCGGTTGATGGTAATAATCCGATGCTTGAAGCTTATCGGCTTAATGCTCAATATTGGGCGGTAACTTTAAAATTATTAGCCCCTAAAAATGGTCAAATTAGCGGTGATAGTCTAGCTGCTTCGGCTACAGCCTTTCAATCAGGTGATGATCAAATTTATAAATTGCCAACGCTAAGCAATAATTTAAGCCAAGGAGTTGAACAAGAAGTGGCTTTAATTCAAAAAGCCGAAGCAGAGGGGCTGTCTCCATTATTTGGTCAGTTGTTCGATTATAAATTATTTAAGCCTGATGCTAGCTATCAGTCCGGTGGCCGTTTGGCTAATTTTTCTTTAGCTAGTCAATGGCTAGGCCGACCTTGGCCAATCTATTATCGTAATCAAGATTGTCCAAGTTGCCAGCTGGACGCTGATGATTGGCGGTTGAATTTTTTAGCAGCTAATATTTTGGCTCGTGATTTATCTAACAATCAGGAGGTAAAGAATTATTGGGCCAAAGTTTATAAAACCATCAGTTATTTTGCCGGTTTGCGAGATGATTTAACCTATATTCATTATACTAAAGCTCAACAAGAAGTTTTGGCTGGTCAATCGCTAGAGCAGGTAATGCAGCTTGATGGGGCAGCGAGAGATGCTTTGTTGAGCAAATTACAAGCAGCTATTTTAAAGAATAATTTTTCTGTAGCTAATGGTGGTTGGGATCGTAATCAGTCGCAGGTTCGATCCAATATTGGTTTGCGAGTTTTACAAGATCGTTATTGGCCTGGCCAGAAAATTGATTGGCCCAAAGTTAGTTCAACAATTGATGTTTATATTAATCAGCAACAGGCCAAAGATTGGCAAGCTAATCAATTTTGGTCTAGCTTGAGTTTATTAAAAAATTGGCTGGCCAAAACTTTGACATCTGATAAATTATGGATTCGTCCAACTTGGTG
Source organism: uncultured Gammaproteobacteria bacterium (assembly GCA_964452435.1). Lineage (GTDB taxonomy): Bacteria > Patescibacteriota > Patescibacteriia > Patescibacteriales > Patescibacteriaceae > UBA1359. The sequence continues at coordinate 6,209 of CAYVMB010000005.1, read as the reverse complement.
GCGGTCTCAGCAATTGGCCTTAGCTAAATTTTATTTGATTAATTGGCAACTACCAGCTGACCAATGGTCAATGGTCTTACCTGATAGTGGCTTGGTTCAGAATACTGGTGCAGGCGACGTTTTAATTTCTATTGATACCAATGGTTTGCCAGCCATTGAACAGCAAATTGCTACCGCTAAAATGTTACGGTTAGCCTTGGCTAAATTACAAGTTAGTAATTTGTTATCTGAACAGCGGCTAAATGAAACTATTGAAACTTTGCAGACTATTCGTGATTTGGCCGTTAAACAGGCCGATGGTCAGACCTGGACTAAGGACGAGACAGTAGCTATTAATAATTTTTTTCAACGTAGTCTACTAAAGGCTGGCCGTAAAACTATTACTGAAAAAGCTGGCAAAGCAGAACCGTCTCAACAAAAAATACGAGCTCGCTTGGAGATTAGAAAAGTTAATGACCAGCTAAGAATTTTAGTTGGTCCGGTTATGATGCCTTAATTTTGATTAAATATTATGCCCATTAAGAAATCTGTTACTAATAATAATACTTTGCCCGACCGTTTGGGGGCTGGTGATGTTTCCTTAAAACAATTGTCTTTCGGTTTATGGTATTTACGGCATCGCCGCTTATTCTATAGTATTTTAATCGGCACCTTGGCAATACTAGCAATTGCTGGTTGGATTTATGGTTTTTATGGGTTAGGCCGCTATTTTATTTTTGACCAGAGTAAAGATCGGCAATCGTTGTTAGAAATAGCACAAAATGGAGTCAATATGTTAGCTGGTCGAACCAACCAACCCCTTAGCATTAGCGAGGTGAAGGTCTTGGGTAATAATCCTAGTGATTTATTGGCTGAGGTTTATAATCCCAATAGTCGGACGGCAGTTTATTTTAATTATTCTTTTGTGGCCAACGGTAAAGCTATTGTTCAACGAGAGGGTTTTGTCTTACCTGGTCAGCACCAATATTTATCGGCTATGGATCAACCAGTACCAGCCGGAGTGGCTGTGCAACTAGTTATCTCTCAGGCTTTTTGGCAGAAGCTTAACCCTCGGCAAATTCCAGATTGGCCGGATTTTTTAGCTGATCATCATCAATTGACCATTGCCGATCGGCAAATTAATTTAGCTGGAGTCAATGGCCAACCAGTTACTCAGGTTAAGTTTCGCCTAGAGAATAAGACGGCCTATGGTTATTGGTCAGTGCCAATTTTAATGTTGGTTTATCAGGGCGATAATTTGGTTGGTATCAATGAATTGGTTTTACCCAAAATAAAATCAGGTGAATCGAGACCAGTTAGTTTTTCTTGGCCAGGTCTTAGGAGTGCTGATCGTCTAGAGGTAATAACTATTGTTGATTATTTGAACACTAACAATTATTTACCGTTAGAAAATTAGTATGGTCTGGCGGCTTAATCGGTATTGGCGACGTAATGATTGGCTTTTGACTGTGGCCATGCTTTTATTATTGGCTGTCGGTTTAACGGAAATTTATGGTGTTTCTTTGGGTCGCGGCGGCGTTAGTTTATTAGCTTTTCGTAAACAATTGATTTTTATTGTAGTCGGTTTAGCTGGTTTTGTGGCTCTGTCCTTATCTGATTATCATCGTTGGCGCAGCTATGCTGTTTATTTATATGGCTTAGCCGTCGTTTTATTGGTTAGTGTTCTATTTTTTGGTAGTTCTATTAATGGTACTCGTGGCTGGTTTAATATTCTAGGATTGGGTCTTCAGCCGGTTGAGTTGGCCAAAATTATCTTAATCATTTATTTGTCTAGCTATTTTTCTAGTCGAACTATTCGGACTGATCAGCTGAAAAATTTTATTAAAAGCGGCTTAGTCACTTTATTATTAACGATATTGGTTTTATTACAGCCAGATTTTGGTTCAGCTTTGCTTTTGGGGGCAATTTGGTTAATTCTAATTATGATTATCGGCTTTGATCGTAAATATTTGTATTGGTTGGCTGGGCTGGCTATTGTTGGAGTGGCGGCTGGCTGGTTGTTTTTATTTACTGATATTCAAAAAAATCGCATACGCTCTTTTATTAATCCAGACAAGCAGGCCTTTAGCCAGAGCTATAATGTCAACCAGGCCATGATTGCCGTTGGTTCAGGCCGAATTTTAGGTCGAGGCGTTGGTTTTGGTTCGCAGACTCAACTAAAATTTCTACCAGAAGCGCAAACTGATTTCATTTTTGCGGTTATTGCTGAAGAGCGTGGGTTTTTAGGTGCCGGGCTAGTGGTTTTATTGTTTGCCATAATTATTTACCGAGCTCTGGCCGTTTTACCAAAGATTAAGGACGATTTTGGTTGCTTTGTGGTGATTGGTGCTATTGGTTTATTGGCGATTGAGGTTTTTGTTAATTTGGCAATGAATATTGGTCTTTTGCCGGTCGTCGGCATTGCTTTACCGCTAGTTAGCTATGGTGGTAGCTCGTTGATTGCTAGCTTATTATTGCTTGGTTTAGTCAATAGCGTCATCATTAGGGCGCGTAGTTAAGGCAACCATATGGACACCAAAGATTTGGAAAAACTAATTGATCGTCAATTAACCGGCGAACTAGAAAAATTAAATCTGCGCAATGATTCAATTTATCCGATTCCCGACAGCATTCAACATATTTGGCAAATTTTTATTGATGGCCAACCAATTGAACATTATTCACATTTAGCTGCCCAATCAAAATATGGGGTCATGAATCTAGGCATTAGTCCAGACTTGGGTCAGCATATTACCTTTCAAGAACCGGGCGGCGGCGGGTCGGTGATAATTCCTTTTGTGACAATCCAAAATCAACAAGTTGTTACTTTGAAGAAATTAAATAAAAAACAGAATTATCAAGTTTATGCTGGTCTAATTGAACAACAGCGTGATCGTCAAGGTGGTCTAGTTTGAAATGTGCCACGTGGTTATGTTAATCAAGGTGATAGCCATGATCAGACAGCGGCCAAGGAGTTGACCGAAGAGACTGGTTTATCTGGTCAGCCGTTTTTATTGCCTGGTCAATCGCTCAATCCCAATAGTAGTTATTTTGAAACCGGTAAAGATAATGGAGTACAGATTTATGCCATTAATCTAGGGCCGAACCAGGCTAGCTGGCAAGATGGACAAGTTATTTTATTAGATAATCCTCAAAATTGACAAATTATCAATGATTAACTATACTAGCAATACCGATTAACCCTAAGTTAAGTATTTTTTTGTTATGAAAAGTGAATTGAAATTAGCGGCCGTTACCCGTCAGCCTGGTCGACAGGCATTGAGTCAGTTGCGTGCCCAAGGATTTATTCCAGCTGTAGTTTATGGTCCAAAGACTGAAAATCTCCATATTCAAATTAAGAAAACCGAAGCTCTCAAGATTTATGATCAAGCTGGTGAATCTAGTTTGATTACTCTTGATATTGATGGCAAAGATCAGCGTCAAGTTATTGTTAAAGATATTCATCAGAGCAGCGTTAAAGATTTATTAATTCACATGGATTTTTTCCAAGTGGATATGGCTGAAAAGGTGACCACTGAAGTTGAATTGAATTTTATCGGCGAAGCGCCAGCCGTCAAGCAATTGGGTGGTGTGGTCGTTAAGAATTTCGATGCCGTGGAGATTGAATGTCTGCCTCAGGATTTGATTAATGAATTGGATGTCGATTTATCTATTTTGGTCGATTTTGGTTCTCATATTACTTTTGCCAACTTAACCATGCCGAAAGGTGTGGCTTTGTCTGACAAGCACGAATTAAATGAAATCATTGTGGCCGTGGAAGAACCTCGCGCTGTAGCGGTTGAGAATGCTGCGACTGAAGAAACTCCGGCCGAAGAAGCCAAGGCAGAGGCTAAAACAGAAAACGAGGGTAAAGAGTAAAATAAATAATAGCTTCAATAATAAAAACAGCCCGCTTGGGCTGTTTTTAGTTATGCCACCAATTAAAGCGTGCTCGGCCAGTTAGGTCGGGGAAGGACTGCTGCCATTTTAGTCCGCCGATTGCCAGAATATTTTGGAGAGCAGCTACTTGTCCTAGGCTACTTTCTGTTAGAAGATGGACAGTTTGCTGAGGATGATTATTAATAAAAAGTGGTAATTCCAAGGCTAATTTTTTAAAGAGTTCCAAACCATCTGTTCCGCCCAGGAGAGCCAGCTTTGGCTCATGGCGCAATTCGTTTTTTCTTTGATAATATTTATCTGGGGTTAAGTAAGGCAGATTAGCTAAAATAAAGATTTGTCTAGCTGGTCCAAAATTGTTTTTGAGCCATGGTTGCAAGAGAGAACCGTGCCGCCAAGCTATCGTTGCCTGAAGTTTAACAGAATTTTTTTTAGCTAAGCGTAGGGCTGGTCGGCTGATATCTGAACCAGCGAAATAGTCTTTATTTAGCAACTCCAGAGCCGTACTAATAATTAGGCAGCCGGAGCCAGTGCCAATATCTAGCCAAGCAGTTGGTTGATTAAAGTCTTGTCGTAATCGTTTAATAATATCTATTAGGCACTCACTTTCTGGTCGGGGAACTAAAACGGCTGGAGTAGTTTGAAAAACTCTTCCGTAAAAATCTTGCTGGCCAGTGATATAGGCCAGAGGATAGCCAGCAGTTAGTTTGTTTAGTGCTTGTCCTAGCCTATATCGTTGTCTAGTGGTTAGGCTAGCTTCTGGGTAGGCAATAATTTGACTAACCGGACGATTAACAACAAAAGCTAAGAGCCAAGAAATTAAGGCAGATTGGGCTTGGCCTAGAGGCCAATTTTTAGTTAGCCAGCTTTTGGCTTGGCCGATAGTTAGTAGATTATTGGTCGGATTTTTGGGCCAGCTGTTTAGCATATTCTTGCAAGTGCTGGATTATTTCGTCAATCTCACCATCCATAACACGGTCAATTGAGTGCCACGATTCTTGTAGGCGGTGGTCAGTGACGCGATCCTGAGGAAAATTATAGGTGCGGATTTTTTCACTGCGATCGCCATTGCCGATCTGTTGACGGCGCTGGCTATCGGCTACTTCGCGTTGCTCATCTTCCATTTTTTGTAATAAGCGAGAGCGTAAAATCTGCATGGCTTTTTCTTTGTTTTGGTGTTGTGATTTTTGGTCTTGGCAAGTAACCACTAAACCGGTCGGTTCATGAATGATACGGATTGCTGAATAAGTCGTGTTAACGCATTGGCCGCCGGGACCAGAGGCGCAGTAGGTATCAATACGCAAATCACTGGGTTTAATTTCTATGTCTATTTCTTCGGCCTCTGGCAAGACAGCAACAGTTACTGTAGAGGTGTGGACACGACCCTGCTTTTCAGTTTCCGGGACACGCTGAACGCGGTGGGTACCACTTTCATATTTAAGCCAGCCAAAAACTTGTTGGCCGCTAATGCTAAAAGTGATTTCTTTATAGCCACCAATTCCAATTGGACTAGAATTAAGCATTTCTAATTTAAAATGATGGTTCTCAGTAAAACGGCTATACATTCTAAATATTTCGGCTACAAAGAGGGCAGCTTCATCTCCTCCAGCACCAGCGCGGATTTCCATGATGACGTCTTTTTTATCCCGCGGATCAGCTGGATGTAGAGCTTCGTCTAGCTGTTGGGCTAAAGTAGTTCGTTCGGCCGTTAATTGGCTTTGTTCTAATTCAGCCATTTGCTGAATTTCTTGATCATCGCTCTCGGTTAATAATTGGTTGGCTTCGGTTAATTGTTGGTCAATAATTTCTAGGCGATTAAATAAAGACACCAAATTGGCTATTTCAGCTTGTTCTTTGGCTAGACGGCTATATTTTTGATTGTCCGAAGTAATAGCCGGATCGTTGAGTTGGCTATTGAGTTCGGCTAATTTGGCTTTGAGCTCTTCATGCATAAACTCTTCTTAAAAAATTATCTCCCACACCGAGCGGCTGGGAGATAATTTATCACAAATAAATTTAGAGCTAAGCAGTCAATTCTTTTTCTAGAGCTTCTTTAGCGGCTTGAGCTTTAACTTCACGAGCTTTATCTCTGGCTTCGCGCTTGGCTTTTTTATTACGAGTATCTGCTTTAGACTCTAATTTGGCGGTGAATTTTTCAACCCGGCGAGCAGTATCTAATAATTTTTGTTTGCCAGTATAGAAAGGGTGGCAAGCTGCACAGATTTCAGTTTTGATTTCAGCCACGGTGGAGCCAGTGGTAAAAGTATTACCGCAGGCACAGATGACCTTGGCTTCAGAATGATAGGTTGGATGTAGATCTTTTTTCATACTAT
>CAYVMB010000004.1:0-17227 GCA_964452435.1 uncultured Gammaproteobacteria bacterium | reverse complement strand
TAACTCGGGCGACAACCTTGAGTCGAGATAACACCTTTTTCCATTGCTGGCGAGGGATACTGGCAACTTGCTGTAATAAACCATCTACTCTTAGGCGCACAATTACTGCGTTCTCTTCAGCTTCAATATGAATATCACTACTTTCTGCTCGCAAAGCGGCGGCAATCACTAATGCTAATATTTGGCTGATGTTAGCCTCTTTCAGCTTATTATTTAATAAGGTTACCTCGCTAAGTTCGGCCTGATAACGAGTCAGCTCTTCAGGATTAATCTCGACACCCTCCAGCCTAACGACCTTTGGTAAAGTGTCGTAAGCCCTAAGGGCGTACTCAAGACTGCGTGGTGAAATTAAATAAAGTTTAGCTTTAAGATGATGAGCTGCTGAAACTTCAGCTATTTTAGCCGACAATATTTCACTGGGTTGAGTTGTTCCTAGGCGAATATTATTCTTTTCGTAATAGAAACAAACGGCCTGTAAATCACTAGCCTCGCTCCTATCCAACAGGCTGATCGCCTCCGGACTAATGGGAAAATCTAATAAATTAATATAAGGCAGATCCAGGTCTTGCGCCTGAACGGCCACCTCTTCCTCAATCGCCTGATAGCGTAGGTCAGCTTGGCGTTTACTAAGCTGGGCCGCTGGCGAATCTTTTTGGGCCAGCACCTTATTATTAAGCAAATCTTCAATAGAAAGATTAGTGTCTTCAGCCATAAGCTTAGTTTATTTGACTTTTGCGTTCTTTAACATAATTAGTCCAGTCCTCGGCCATATCAACAAAGAATTTAAAAGGCGTTTCAATAATAAAATCCAATAAAAAAACAAAAACATTAATTTTACTGAATTTTTCGCTCAGCCATTTACCCACGGCCATAACTGGCAAAGTAAAAGCATCAAATAAAATTAACCACAAACTTTCTTTATCTTCAGTAATCTTTAACTCATTGGTCACCCGTTTAATACGAATAATAAAAAAACTGACAAAAACCAAAAAAAATAAAAAGATTAGAACACTAATCCAGGTAAAATTCAAAGCACGAAGCGCCCAAACAATCGCACTAAAAGTTATCAAAAAGGTTAAAGCATAAATGCCGTTAAAAATTGTGGTCAAAAGACCGGCCTTCTTTTGCGGCAACCTAACCATAATGGGTTCACGACGACGATTCTCCTCAAAAGATAATTCATTAACCACACTAATTATTTTGTCAGTATTAGCTTCATTGGGTAATTTAGTAATTAAAACAGAAAAGAATAATAAACCGGCTGGAAATATGGCATTTATCAATAGGGCTCCCCAACTAACTGGAGCGCCAAAAATTTTATTAATCGGAATTTCTAAAGCAATTACTAAAACTGTTTTAGTTAAAAAGATATAAATAATACTGCGAACAGCCGCTCGCCATAACAAATTCTTAGCCTTAGTATAATTTTTTTCACAGACTTTCTTAATCTGCCGAGGAAAAGCCTTGGGATCAATTTTAATATTTGTATAAATGCCAACCGGATCTGATCGCAAAACATCTGACAAAACCGAGGTACAAACCGCATAACGCCTAATTAATTTATCCAAAGCAACAGATAAGGGGTGTTTTAATTGTTGATTGATTACCTGGTGAAGCTCGCCAATTTTTTTGGCCACCAACGGCCAGCGCGCTTCATCCATTTTTTGCCAATCGGCAATATAATATCTAAATAAAATAAAGGCCAGCATATCATTATCCAGTTTAGCAAAATTCCGATTAACTGACAGATAAATTTGAATAGGTAAATCAGCCGCTAATTCTTTGTGGTTGGCTAACTCAATATTTTCTAATAAATATTTATACAGATTATTAATCGCCTGATTAAGAGCCTGATCATTGCCCAACTGGCTTTCCACTTCGCTAGCAGCTACAGCCAAAAGCCAGTCCACCAATTCATTGCGTTGTGATAATTCTTTTTTAAACTTGACTAAATCCTTTTTCATCAGACTAGTCGTCCCGCTATATTGACTAAGCTGAACAACCGCCACATCTTTAATGACCAAATATTTTTTAATAACAGCGGTCACCTCATCAATGACGGTAATTGGCAATTGATTATTCGGCAAATAACCTCCGCGAATTAATTCAGTTAAAAGATGCTGGCTAATTTTTTCTGGATCATTGTCAGTTATTGTCCCCTCAATTAAAATTTGTCGGCGCAAAATCCGCTCAATCGCCTCTTTACGCAATAAATATTCCTCTTTGTAATCAACAGCATTACGAATTTTTTCATAAAAAAAAGACATCCGCGAAATTACGCTGGAAACCTTGATTCTGGGTTGATCCCCCTTGGCTCCACTCGAATTATGCTGAGCACGATAAATAGCCTGTAATAGCTTTTTAGTGCTCTCGTTAACCGTTAAGGTGGCTGCGGCCTGTTCGTGAATTTTTGGATTTAACATAGACAATCTTATACCCTTAAGAATAGCGGAAAAAACCCCGCAAGTAAAGGGATAACTAGCATAAATTGTGGACAGTAGTAAGTGTGGACCTTAAGGGAGTCGAACCCTTGACCTCCTGCATGCAAAGCAGGCGCTCTAGCCAACTGAGCTAAAGGCCCCAACAACCTAAACGCTTTTCTGATAACGAATCAGTGGACCAAGTAACCAACCCATAAAATTACCAATTAAACCAAAAGCGATTGAAAAGCCAATGAAAATAGCAATTAAGCCAACCAATAAATAGGCTAGACGAGATCCGCCATAAATCCCTAACTTTTCCTCAAAGAATTCCATGCGGCCAAAATTATTCAAAAACCACTCGCGCTTCATAATGATTAAAGCTCCAATAGCAACAATGGCTAATCCTCCAAAAAAACGCAGAAAAAACATAACTTAGCGGATGTAATTTAATGGATTATACCTAACTTTACCAGACAGTACCTCAAAGTGCAAATGCGGTCCAGTGGAACGACCAGTTGAGCCCATTTCACCGATTACCTGTCCTTTAGTGACAGTTTGGCCAGCTCGAACATAGAGCCTAGATAAATGACCGTAACGAGTCTTAAGTTTACCGTGATTTAAAACAATAGTATTACCATAGCCACCGTTCCAACCGCTAGCTGAAAGCTCAACCTTGCCACCATCGGCGGCATAAATCGGCGTCCCAACCTTATTACCAATATCAACACCATTATGACGAAAAGAATAATATTGAGTAATACGATGACCAACGGTTGGCCAAGTCATACCGCCAGTACCGAGATTAGCCTTAACCGTATTTTTAACATTGCTAAAGACCTGTTGAACTTTGGGGACCAATTTATTACTAGCCGCAGACGCCACCTGACTAGCCGCAGTAGCCGGCGGCTGACCGCCAGGGATAATTAATGATTGACCAATAATTACCCGATCACCAGACAGATTATTATAATTAATAATCGCTGAAGCTTCTACTTTATATTGGCGAGCTATTTTAGACAAACTATCGCCCGGACGAACTTTGTATAAAACGCCGCTAACTGGCAGAATTACCAATTTATCACCTGGCCGCAACAGGGCTTTAGCGCCAAGATTGTTCTGCCAAGCAATGGTATTAATCGTTACTCCAAAAGCTTTGGCTACACCACTAAGCGTATCACCAATTTTTACCGTATAATAAGAAATAGTTCTTTGACCGCTAGCCACGCCAGCTAGCGGCTGACTACTGGTTGGCAGGCTAGCCATGCCCAAGCCATAAATCCATCGATCGGTTGCCATGCCCACCAAACCAACCGAACCAGTTCCAACAATCCCCAGAGTCGAAAGTTTAGCCGGAACCTCAACTGATTGAATTGGCTCTAACTGATAATTAGCCTGGTCATCAATCACAAAATTATTCAACTGGTTAAATTCGCTACCAACCAACCGAGATAACCAGGTTCCACGAACCAAATCTTCTGCAGCCATTAGTCGACCGCTAGCCTGCCAATTACTAAATAAAGTGCTGGCCGCCACAAGCCCCACAACCGAAATAGTTAACCAAAGATTTTGCTGATAGTGGTTAATTAAACGCCGCTTAAAACGCAAATATCCACGATATAACCAAAGCAATGGCTGATAAATAAACAGCCAATTAAATAATTTGAAAAAACGATAAAATAGCCAAAAAATAAATTTTTTAGCTTTCAATAAAACGTTGATTAATAATATTAGCCCCTTAATGGTTAACTCAACAACTAAGCGGGCCGACCGTGATTTGGCAATATATTTTAATCTTAACTAAGCTGGCCTTAACTCTATCATTTTTATCCCTCATCGTCAATTATAGCCAACAAATATGGGCTAAACACCAAAAATAATGCTTAGGCTTGTCGGTTGCCAGCTTTTCTGTTAGACTAGTCTTGTTTTTTGGTCACGTCGCCAAGAGGCTAAGGCAACGGTTTGCAAAACCGTCATTCGTGGGTTCGACTCCCACCGTGACCTCAAGCTTTCTGTTAATTAGGGTCTGTGGATAACTTGTGTATTTTTATTATCTTCTGTCTAAATTTTTGTGGACAGACCTCGACAATTAATCATTTATAACCGGAGTAGGATTGATAAACACCCCTTTAGATTCAAGGCTTTTAATTAATAGTCCACATATTTCTAGTCTGAAGTCTTGACCAGTTTCCTGTTCTGTGCTATACTGTGGATATCGTTCTTTTCAGACTTCTTCTCTGGTCTCTCCAAACAAAACAAAAACAAAAAAATTGGACCTAGCGTTTCTATAAAAGAAACCATTGGTTCCCTGAGATCGGTTAAGAATATTAGTTCTTGAAATTTTTGCAAAAAATTTCAAGGGGAAGGTCGTCGGAACCATTTTCTATTATTACTTTATGTAAATTGAAGGGTTCGTCTGTGACCTTCCTTTTGTTTATAAAAAACCTGGCTTGACGATTCGTTTTTTTTTACCTACAATAATCAGCGTTCACCTTGTAGCGGGAAAGCCCTCATAGTTCAATGGATAGAACAAGGGACTCCTAAGCCCTAGATCCGTGTTCGACTCATGGTGGGGGCACAAGGAAAAATAAAATAATAATGGGCCATTAGCTCAGTTGGCTAGAGCGCTTCCATGGCATGGAAGAGGTCAAGGGTTCAAGTCCCTTATGGTCCACAACCCCCACCACAGTTCCACCTGGAACTGTGGTGGTTTGTTTATAACCCTTTGCTGGGTTTGTCCATAAAAACATAGACAAAATAACTAGTGGAAAAGTCCAAAAAAATATAGACAGATAAAGATTTAAACCCTAAAATTAGCTATTTTCTAATTAGTGGATAACTTGTGGATTGTTTTTGAATAAAGTCCAGAAGAACCTGTCATTTATTTATCCCTCCAATATTTTTATGTCCACTCATAACCATTATTGGGGAGTTTTTGGCGAACAACTGGCCGCGGCTTATCTTAACCGACAGGGCTACCAAATGCTGACAATTAATTGGCGTTGTCACCGGCAAGAAATTGATCTAATCGCCTGGCAACAAACAATCCTTGTTTTGGTTGAAGTCAAATTACGACTAACTAATAGTTTTGGATTAGCTACTGATGCCCTTAGCCAATACAAGCTAAAACAAATCAAACTGGCGGCTAACTATGCCATTAGACTCTATCGGCCGCAAAATTGGCGCTACGACTTTATCGCCATTGATTTGAACCTAAACAAACACCTGGCTCGTCTTTGCCACTATCGGCAAATAATATGAGCAGCCCAACTCAGGCTGAAAAAATAAACGACCAGCCAATTAAAACTATTACTGATGGCCAGACTAATTTTCCGTTATTATTAAAAACCATTTATCGACCAGTTAAGAGGCTATGGTATCGCGGCGATATTCGACTGGCCAACCAAAAAAAATTGCTGGCTATAGTCGGCAGCCGACAAGCTAGTTGGTATGGCCAATTGGCTATTGACCAATTGTTGCCCCCCATAATCGTCAAAAATCTAGTTATTGTTAGTGGCTTAGCCGCTGGAATTGACAGCTTGGCCCATCAGGTTGCCTTAAAGTTCAAGAGTCCAACAATTGCTGTGCTGGGCAGTGGGCTTGCCAGACAAAGCCTCTATCCACCTAGTAATTGGCAATTAGCTGAACAGATTGTTCAGCATGGCGGACTGTTATTGTCTGAATATCCACCAACTGAATTGGCCAGACCTTATTATTTTCCACAACGCAACAGAATTATTGCTGGACTATCATCAACTGTTTTAGTGATTGAGGCAGCAAAAAAATCAGGCGCCCTAATTACCGCCAAACTGGCGCTACAAGAAGGACGCGATGTTTTGGCTGTACCTGGAAATATTAATCAACCATTGTCAGTCGGCACCAACCAACTAATCCAACTCGGGGCTCAGCCGATCATTCAAGCGACCGATTTAGCACTAGCGCTTGACTTGCCCCAACCAACTTCTTATAGTGAAATCAATCATCCAGCCACCGATGGTCAAACAACCCTCTGGAATATACTAATAAAACCACTTAGTTTAGATGAATTAGCTCAAGTAGTGGACTGGCCGATTAATCAAATAACCGAACAGCTAACCGATTTGGAGCTGGCCGGACTAGTCAAACAACAGGCTGACAATACTTATGTTGCCTGCTAGCTTAAAAAATATGCGTTTAATTATTGTTGAGTCGCCAACCAAGGCTAAAACAATTAGTCGATTTTTAAACAAAACCGATGTTGTCGAATCTTCCTTTGGCCATGTTCGTGATCTGCCGATTAAAAAAATGGGTGTGGCGATTAATAATAATTTTGAACCAGACTATGAGGTTCCTCTTAAGGCCAAAAAAACAGTTACCAAGCTAAAGAGTCTAGCCAAGCAGGCCGATGAAATTATTTTGGCTTCCGACGAAGACCGTGAAGGAGAGGCTATTGCCTGGCATTTACAACAACTCCTTAAACTACCGGCTAAAGATAAAAACCGAATTGTTTTTCATGAAATTACCGAATCAGCAATTAAAGACGCCCTTAAAAGTCCTCGCCAGCTCAACCAAAACCTGGTTGATGCTCAGCAAGCTAGACGAGTTTTAGATAGATTGGTTGGTTATGAGCTGTCACCATTCTTGTGGAAAAAGGTAGCTAAAAATTTATCGGCCGGCCGAGTTCAATCAGTGGCTGTTCGGCTAACTGTTGAACGAGAGCGAGAAATAGAAAATTTTAAAAAACAAGAATACTGGACAATTAATGCTGAACTACAGTCTAAAAACGGACCATTTACTGCTCAATTAGCTAAATGGCAAAACAAAAATCTAGACAAATTCGCTTTGACTAATGAGACCGAGGCCAACAATATTAAAAACGAGTTATCTCAGGCTAAATATTCCGTTAGTTCTATTACTAAAGAACGACTAACTAAAAAACCAGCCGCCCCGTTCACTACCTCAACGTTACAGCAAACCGCCAATCGCTGGCTAGGTTTCTCCGCCAAGCAAACCATGGTTCTAGCCCAACAGCTTTATGAGGGCGTTAACCTAGGACCCCACGGACAGACCGGTTTAATTACTTATATGCGCACCGACGCGGTTAATTTGTCCAATGAATTTGTGACCAAAGCCCGCGAGGTTTTAGAAAACAATTTTGGTCAACAATTTTTGGCAACCAGCCCAAGAAAATTTGCCAATAAAAGTAAGGGTGCCCAAGAAGCTCACGAGGCTATCAGACCAACTGATCCGCAACGAACCCCGGAGTCGGTAAAATCATATCTAGAACCACGACAATTTAAACTCTATCAACTAATTTGGCAAAGAGCACTAGCTAGTCAAGCTGCTGAAGCACAAATTGATCACACCAGTGTGGATGTCACAGCTGGAAAAGGAATATTTAGAACCACTGGACAAACTATCGTCTTTCAAGGATATTTACTGATTTATCCTGAACAAACTCAGGAGAAAATCTTACCATTACTAACTAAAACCGAAACATTAAAGCTAACCGCCCTGCAATCAGAGCAACACTTTACCCAACCACCGGCCCGCTATAGCGACGCCGGCCTAGTTAAACAATTAGAAAAATATGGCATCGGCCGGCCATCCACCTATGCCCCAACCATTGCTACAATTGAGGCCCGTAATTATGTGGTTCGCGATGAGTATAAACGCTTAGAGCCAACCGCCATTGCTAAGGTGGTTAATGATCTCTTGGTGACCCATTTCCCCAAAATTGTTGACTACCAATTTACGGCTGATATCGAAGGTGAGCTAGACCAAATTGCCCACGGACAATTAGCTTGGCAACCAGTCATTACTAATTTTTATCAACCTTTTCATCAAAACCTAGAAGTTAAGACAAAAGAGCTGTCACGACAAGACATTATGCCAGACCAAGCCAGCACTGAAGTTTGTGATAAATGTGGAGCACCCATGGTTATTAAAACTGGTCGCTACGGGCCATTTCTGGCCTGCAGCGCTTTTCCCAAATGCCGCAATATTAAATCAATGAAAGAAAAAAAAGTCGCCAAACCCCTACCTGAAAGATTTCAACACTTACTAACTGAATATGCCAACCGAGTTTGCGATAAATGTGGAGCACCTATGGCAGTCAAAGCTGGTCGCTACGGGCCATTTCTGGCCTGCAGCGCTTTTCCCAAATGCCGCAACCTACAAAAAATTATTATCAAAAAAGCGGCTTCCCCTAAAGCCGCCCCTAAGAAAACCAAACAGGCTAAAAAAAACAAAAATTTAGCCTAATTATTTCTTACTACGTCGAGTTGTCTTGGCTTTTTGACGACTATTTTTTAGCTCGTCTGAAGATAAATCAATGTCCTCATAATTAGTTGCCGAGGAGTGGTGGTTAAACTTGCTTTTAACCTTATTAACCACACCCTTCTGAACCAAATCAATTGCCTTGCCGGCTAATTTTTCCAAAACCGACCAATAAGAAAACATGTAGGTCAATTTATTTTTAACTGACTCGGTAATTTGGCCAATATTTTCTAGCTGGCGATTAATCTCATTAATTGTTTGCCGCATTTCTCGAATAAACCCGGCGGCATTAATAAAAAAATAAACGATTGCCGCGCTAATGCCAATAATACCAACGGCCAGGGCTAGATTAACCAAATCCTTAGAAGTTGAAAATAATTCCATAAAATTATTTAGCGCGCCAGATAGCTGTCTAAGCTTTCACCTAGCTGACGAACTTGTGAAATATTTAATAACATAATACCAGAATGATCTGCGCCTAGCCCTAATTCTTTGGCTGAGCAAAGCATCCCATAAGACATCTGACCACGTAGCTCTACCGGTGAAATAAGGCTGCCATCGGGCAATTTGGCACCAACTTTGGCCACTGGCACCAATTGGCCTGGTTCAATATTGGGAGCACCACAAACAATTGATAAAACCTCTGTCCCAATATCAACCTTAGCTAAGCGCAAACGATCGGCCTGCGGATGAGGACTGACTTCAATAATTTTACCGACCACAATGAAGGGGAAATTATCTTGGGTCTTGGATTTTTTAAGACGAAAAAGCTTTAACCAATTAAACATAATTTTTTAAATTTAGCGACCGTCTGGCGGTAGCTCGTCATCAAAACTAGAACTAATAATCTCTCGGTCTGGCTCGGGTGGCGACCAACGCTTGGTAGAACATGGTTCATCTGTTGCCTGACAACTTAACATAAAAAATTCTAACATTGCTAAGCCACCAGCTAAAATCAAGAGATTAAACCAGTTAAACAGTTGTTGGGATAACAACCACAGGGTGGCAACCACGCCAAAAGCCAAGAGTCCGGCTTGTCTAAAGGCGGCCAACACAGCCTGATGGGCTAATTTCTGACGAATTAAGCTAAAACGACAAACAAAGCCGATCAAAGACATCGTACCAAAAATAGCCACAAACAAGGATAAATAAAACAAACCTCGACCAAGCCAATTGGTGGCGAAGGGATCAACTCTAAACAGAATAAACAACCACAATAGCCAGGCTATGACAGTGGCAAGTAAATTACTGGTTAAATAATGTTTTAACTTCATGATCTTTGGGCTAATGAATAAATATATTATACTATAATAACACTATAACCGCAAAATATTGGCAGTAAATTGTCCCGTCAACAAAAAAATGATATACTGCGAATATCAGTCAATAAAATCAGCAACAACATGGCCAATAAGCCAATCCATAGCTTTCCTAAGGGCTTTTTGTGGGGAACAGCGACCTCCTCTCACCAGGTTGAAGGTGGCACTATCAATGACTGGACCATTTGGGAACCAGGACATATTGATGATGGCTCAATTTCTGGTCCAGCTTGTGATTCTTATAATCAATTTCGTCAAGATATCGCTTTGGCAAAAAAACTTAATAATAATGCCTATCGCTTCTCAATTGAATGGAGCCGCATCGAACCGCGTCAACAACAATTTAACACCAAAGCTCTAAACCATTATCAAGCAATTGTCGACGAATGTCATCGACAAAAAATAGAACCACTAGTTACTATTTATCACTTCACCCAACCAATTTGGTTTGCCGAATTGGGTGGCTGGAAAAATCAAGCCTCACCACAAATTTTTAATAATTATGTAGTTTATTTGGCTCAAAATCTTAAACGAGTTAAATTTTGGTGCACCATTAATGAGCCCGGTTTATATGTCTGGAATGCTTATGGACAAGGAAAATGGCCACCACAAAATTATGGGCTATGGTCTTGGTGGCAAGCTTTGGGTAATTTAGTCAAAGCTCATCGCTTGGCCTATCAATCACTACATTTAACCAAAAAAAGTTGCCAAGTTGGCATTGCTAACAACAGCCAGGCCATTGAGCCAGTTAATAATCATTATCTTAATCGATTAATTAGTTTACTGGCTAATTATCTGGTTAATGACCATTTTTTTAAAAAAACAGCTGGCTGCCATGATTATATTGGTATTAATTATTACTTTCACCGAATAGTCGGCTTAGGACGCCGGCCAAAAACTGCTATTTGGCGCAGCGATTTGGGCTGGGAAATCAATCCACAAGGACTTTATCAGGTTTTGATGTCGGCTAAAAAATATAATTTACCAATCTATATTTTAGAAAATGGTCTAGCTGACGCTCAAGACCAACAGCGACAAAGATTTATTTCAGAACACCTCGCTATGATTCACCGAGCCATTAAGGCTGGTTGCCAGGTTAAGGGCTATCTTCATTGGTCGCTATTGGATAATTTTGAGTGGAAATGGGGCTTTCAGCCTCGCTTTGGGTTATATTCAATGGACTATCAATCTCTTGAGCGACGACCGCGACCTAGTAGCCGGTTCTATGCTAAAATTTGTAAAAATAACGGCTTCTAACTGATATGTGGTTAATTATTACCATTCTAGCCAATTTTTTTAACGGCGCCGTTTACCTGGCCGACAAATACTTTTTATCCAAAAAAGTTCATTCTTCAATCTCCTATACTTTTTATGTCGGCATTTGGAGTGTTGGTAATTGTGTTCTTTTTTTATTTAACCACCATGTTCCAACCTGGCAATGGCTACTATTAGATTTATTGGCTGGTCTAATATTTATGGCCGCCCTATATTTCTGGTATAAAGCTCTTCATCAGGGAGAAACTACCAAGGTTGTGCCAATAGCCGGTGCTTTTATTCCAATTTTTACGCTATTCCTAAACTACTTAGTCGGCCGCCACGGCTTAACCAGGCAAGAATTAAGCGCTTTAGTGATTTTAATTATCGGCAGTGGATTGCTATCATTACGACCAAAAGACAACCAATGGCTAACCTGGTGGATTAAATTAAAAAGATTTTTCCAACCCAACAAGGCTGTTTTGCGCAGCACTAGACGCTTAATCTTTAATGCTTTGTTAGCTTCTTTTATTTTTGCCGCCTACTATGTCTTGATTAAATTCTTATATGACTCTCAGGGCTTTGCTAATGCCTTTATTTGGACTAGGTTGGGCAGTTTCCTGGGCGCCTTAACTCTAATCGCCTTGCCAATGAGCCGAAAACTGATTTTAGATCGGCCACGACGACAAACAACCATCAAAAGTCTACCCCTATTTCTAATGATCCGTATTATTGCCTTTATCGCTTTTGTCCTTAGTAATTTTGCCATCGCTCTAGCTGATGTTTCGCTAGTTAACAGCCTGCAAGGCCTGCAATATCTTTTCTTGCTGGTTCTTGTTCTGATTTTAGCCCGACGCTACCCAAAGCTAGCTAAACAAGAAATTGGTCAAGATAACCTCTGGCAGAAAATTAGTGGCATTATTTTAATTAATTTGGGCCTATTTTTATTGTTATGGTAAAAAAGATAAAAAAATACCTACGCTGGACAATTATTTTGCTACTCAGCCTTATAGTTTTTGGGCTGCTATCAGTTTGGCTAACTAAACGAACTATTTATGAACCAAACCAATTAAATTACGGGCTAACCTTCTCGCCGCTCGTTTTGAAAGACATGAACCTGGATTGGCGAACAGCTTTTACAGAAATGCTAGACGATCTGTCCGTAAAACGCCTACGCCTAGTAGCCTATTGGCCAATGGTTGAGCCGACCAAGGATAATTATGATTTTACTGATTTAGATTGGCAAATCGATCAAGCAAGCCAAAGAGGTGCTAAAATAATTTTAGCGGTTGGCGCGCGTCTGCCTCGCTGGCCAGAGTGCCATTATCCCCAGTGGTATAATGATGAAAATCCAGCTGAACAAAAACAGCAATTACTTAGCTACCTAGAGCAGGTGATTCGGCGCTATAATGACAATCCAGCAATTACGGCCTGGCAAATTGAGAATGAACCATTTTTAATCGGTTTTGGTGAATGTCCCAAATTAAATATTAAACTATTAGATCAAGAAATAGCTTTGGCTCGTAGTCTAACTAAAAAACCGCTAGTCATCACGGACAGCGGGGAGTTAAGTGTTTGGTTACCGGCTGCCAAGCGGGCCGACATTTTTGGTACCTCGATTTATCGTCATACTTATAGTAAAAATCTACGACGCTATATTACCTACCCAATGACACCAAGTTTTTTTAGAATCAAAACTAAATTAACCGAATTATTTACCAAAACTAAAGACATAATTGTTATTGAAATGCAGGCTGAACCTTGGGGCCGTAAAGCCTATTTTACACTATCTCAAGCCGAAAGAGAGCGCACCATGAACATGACCAAACTACAAGACATGCTTGAGTTTAGTCGCCAAAGCGGTTTTCAGACCATTTATTTGTGGGGTGTAGAGTGGTGGTACTGGGAAAAACAGATCAATAATAATTCAGATTACTGGCAATTTATGAAAAATCTTTTGGCTCAACCATTATGAAAAAAAATAAATTATTAATTGGCCTAGACATCGGCGGCTCTAAAATATTAGGTTTATTACACGATCCACAAACCGGCAAAACCTATGCTGCCAAAAAACAACCAATTATCAAAGAAAGCTTATCTGGCCTATTGAATCAGCTTACCGTAGAAATTAATCGCCTATCTCAAGAGGCTAGTCGGCTTCAGGCTGAAATAATTGGAGCCGGTATCGGCGTTCCTGGGCCAATCAATGGCGATAAAATTATTAATTGCGTCAATATTCCGGTGCTGCGGGGGAAAAAATTAGGCCAAATTTTAACCAAATCAACAAAAATTAAAAAAATTATTTTGGATAACGATTTGAATTGTTTTTTACGCGCCTATTTAAAAAAACACCCCAAACTCAACAACCAATCTTTAGTGGTTGTCGCTCTGGGGACTGGCATTGGCGGATCCATAGCCATCGATGGTCAAAATATTATTAAATCATTGGGTATTAGTAGCGAACTAGGACACATTGTCGTTGATCAATCCGGACACGATCTAGAATATTACTATCATAAAATAACCAATCATCCAAACGGACATCTCTTCGCCGCCGCTCAACAGGGTGATAAAACAGCTAAGAAAAAAGTTGAGCAGTTTGCCCATATTTTCGGTTTAGTTATGGCCAACCTAAATACCATTCTAAACCCAAAAACTATTATTCTAACTGGTGGCGTGGCTCGTTATCACCAGCTTTATCTGTCAACAGTCCAAGGGGTAGTTAAAGATTACAGTTTTACTACCAATCATCCAAGCTGGCGAATTGGCCGTGATCAAAAAGCTGCCGCCCTTGGAGCCAGCTTGCTGGTCAAATAAATAACTTAAATAAATAGGAGCCCTTGGGCTCCTATTTATTTAAGTTATTTCAAACCCTTAATAATTAACTCCAAAGGTGGACTGGTTTTTGTTTGACCGCTCCACAATTCGGCCTCAGCAATAATAGCATAATTACCATTGCCCTCGGCTGGTTGCTTAAAACTAAGTTCTGCCAAGCCATCTTCATTGGGCTGAACGGCAGTAATTAACTGCCGCTGACCAGACTTTTGGCTATAATAAACTTTTATTTTTGCAGCCAGTTTGGGCTGATTAACCCGCAATTGCAGATTTATCGGAAAATCAGCCGATCTAAAGGTCAAACCAGCAGCCGGTGACTGCCAGGCCATAGATAGTGCTTGGTCATTGGTCTGATTATTGGCCATGGCCAATTCAAAAGTTAGCTCATGCTTAGAACAATTCTTAATGTCATCACAAACCTCTACAGCCAATTTATGCTGTCCATTTGGTAAAAAATCAATATTCAGGTCCTCATCAAAAGGGCTTGTTAGACTAGTCCTTAACAAAAGACTATTAATATAAAAGTTTACCTCTTTAACCCCGCGAGGAGCACTGGCTTTTAATCTAACTGACAAACTATTGCTGGTTACTTTTTGGCCAGCTGTCGGGCTAATAATTGTTAAGTCTGGTTGATTATCAGCGGTGTGCAAATTGTCTTTGTCTGTTGGCGGTTCAGCCATGTTAAACTTCTGCTTAGTCGCCCAATTTTTAACGCCGGTTTCCCAAAGATTAAATTGCGGATCGGCGGTAGCATTGGTTGGAGCTGGGCCGCGCGGATCATCACGGTTAATGTAATACAAAATAGAGTGACCTTGCCAATAGCGATCTTCTTTAATCATTTCAGGAGGGGTAGAGCTGGTAGCCAATAAATTAGAAACCTTGTCGATTTTAACCACGGTGGTGGTCGGAATAACTCCGTCTAGAACAGCTTTCCCAGTATTTTCGGCTTCCGGTTTTTTAAAGCTTTCCGCTGGGCCAGACAAAGCTCGGCTCATATAACCGTGCCAAATAGGGGCTGCCACCACACTACCGTCAGCCCCTCGGCTCATTGATTTATTATCATTATTACCAACCCAAACGCCAGTAATAATTGACGGGGTATAGCCGATGGTCCAAGCATCTTTGTAGTCATTGGTCGTGCCAGTTTTGGCTGCCGCGCTGCGATCACCAAGGGTTAAATAATTTTTGATCCCAAAAACATAGGCTCTCTCATTATTGTCACTTAAAATATCGTTAATTTCTCTGGCGATTTGAGGTTCCAAAACCTTTTGCTGTTCAGCTTTTGGTTCTTCTAAAATTTTGCCCCGATTATCTTCAATTTTTAGAATATAGCGCGGACGAACCATCTCTCCATCGCGAGCAAAGGCACTATAGGCTGCCACATGTTCTAATAGTTTAACTTCACCACCACCTAAAACCAGGGACAGACCAAAACGACTTTTGTCAGTCAGGGTGGTATAGCCAAGATTCTTGGCCACAGCCAAAACATTATCTAAACCAGCTAAATAAAGGGCCTTAACTGCTGGAATATTTAGTGATCCGGCCAGAGCTTTTTTGATAGTAACTGGTCCGTGTTCTTGGCCATTATAATTACTGGGCTGATAGGCCTTATCTGGGTCTAAAGAAAAGTTAGTTGAAACATCAAACAAAACCGTTTTTGGCGTATAACCCTTCATAAAGGCAGCAGCATAAACAATCGGCTTAAAGGATGAGCCCGGTTGCCGCGGCCGCAAAACAAGATTAACCTGGCCATCAATTTCATCGTTAAAGTAGTCCTTTGACCCGACCATGGCCAAAATATCGCCAGTCTTGGCATCTATCGAAAGCAGGGCGGCGTTACTGGCATTAAAATTCTTAGCATTTTTTTCGGCCTGAGCAGTTAAAACCTCTTCAGCAATTTTCTGTTTATCTAAATCAAGAGTCGAATAAATCTTTAGGCCGCCTTGTTCAATCATCTTTTCACCGTATTTCTCGGCTAGCTGATCTTTAATAGCCATAACAAAATGCGGCGCAATCATATTACCATTTTCTTGCAACGGCTTGAATTTAACTTCAAAATTTTTAGCGACAATCGCCTCGTCTTCGCTGATATAGCCTTGCTTGACCATAACGTCTAGAACATAATGCTGACGAGCAATCAGCATGTCTTTGTCAGCCCCATAGGGAGAATAACGACTAGGCGCCTGCGGTAAGGCTGCCAAAATAGCCGCTTCAGACAAATTAACCTGATTAGCGCTCTTGCCAAAATAACGCTGACTGGCCGCCTCAACACCATAAGCGTTGGAACCATAAGGTATTTCATTTAAATACATCTGCAAAATTTGATCTTTGGAAAAACGCTTTTCAATACGATAGGCCAAGATAAGCTCTTTAGCTTTGCGAGTATAGGTTTTTTCCGAAGTTAGCAGAGCATTTTTCACAAACTGCTGAGTTAAAGTAGAGCCACCGGCATGCCGACCCATTAAAACATTGGTGACCACCGTCCTAAACATGGCCCACAAACTAAAACCACCATGTTTATAAAAATCTTTATCCTCAATAGCAATGGTTGCTTGTTTGACGTGATCGGGAATTTGTTCCAGGCTGACTAGTGTTCTTTTTTGTTCACCATGAATCTCATAAAGAATTGTTTCACCTTTTCGATCATAAATCTTGGTGCTCTGGGCAACCTGGCGATCTAATAATTTATTGGGGTCTGGCAGGCCACGCGATAACCACAAAAGAGTAATACCACCAATAATTAACAATAACAGGGCTAGGGCGCCAAAGAATTTAATAATTCTTGGCCAATCAAGCCGTTTTTTTGAATCAGTTGGACGGCGGCGTTGATCGGATCTTTTGGCCCGAACAATTAGCGCTGATCGATTAACCGTTTGATTAATAAATCGTCGAGCTGGCGCTGTCTTACGAACAACAAGTTTTGGTATAGGCATATTGAATAATTTATTAAGGTAATTATAGCAAAACAATTAAACATATTCAAAAAAACCACGCCCAACCGTCCTAATCCTTGTTGACTTTTGAGGGTTATGTTATAATGGCGACAGAATAAATTTTAATCCTTAGCCTTAATCGGTTAAAACAACTTTTATGAATCAAGTTAAAAAGTTTCTGTTCGGATTATTGGCACTCCAGTGCCTT
>CAYVMB010000003.1:0-17666 GCA_964452435.1 uncultured Gammaproteobacteria bacterium | reverse complement strand
TTATTATATAGAAAATTGTCGGGAAAGCCAAATCTTGCTATAATTGGATTATCAAGCTTTAATTATTTTTTATGCTCAACAATTTTAAGAAATTGATTTATCCAGCTGATGTGCCAAAAGCCAAGCGCAGCCTGTATCGGAGTAATTGGCAATTGTTAACCAAGAAAACTGGCCGTTTATTGTTACTCGCTGGTGATCAGCGGATTGAGCATTTGAATAGTGATTTTTTTGGGCCAGATATTGATTTGGCTGATAACGATCCAGAGCATTTTTTTCAGATAGCTGATAAAGCGCCAATCGGAGCAGCAGCTGTCCATTATGGTCTAGCTAGTTGGTATGGCCAGCGCTATCATCGGTCGGCCTATATCATTAAGCTAAATGGTAAAACCAATTTATTGCCTGGTGATCCAATTAGTCATTGTTTAGCTGGTGTGGGACAGGCAATCAATTTAGCTAAACAGGGTGGTTTTCGTTTGGCTGGAGTTGGTTATACGATTTATTTAGGCAGTCAGCATGAAGGCCGGATGATGGCTGAGGCGGCTGAAATAATTCGTCAAGCCCACAGTAATGGATTGATGGTTGTTGTTTGGATATACCCTAAGGGGGTAAATATAAAAAATGAGGATAGTGTAGAAATAATTGCCGGAGCGGCCGGTGTGGCCGTTAGTTTGGGTGCAGATTTTGTTAAATTAAAAGCGCCCAAGCCGTTAACAGTTAAAAATATTCAGCGGATCGTTCAGGCCGCTGGACAGACCAAGGTAGTTTTTGCTGGTGGATCAAGCCGAACGGCTGCGCAGGTTTTTAAGGATATCCAGGTTCAATTAGCTGCCGGAGCCGCTGGTGTGGCGATTGGCCGCAATATTCATCAACGTTCATTAGTGGAAGCTAGTGGTTGGTTACGTGGTTTGGCAGCGATGGTCTATGAAAATAAGTCAGCTGATCAAGCGCTAAATTGGTTAAAACCAGCTAAAATTGGTCGCCAGAAGATTAAATAGTCTTTATTCTTTAATTAATACGCCTATGCAAGCCAACATTAAAGCCCACAGTTTTGAATTGACTCCAGCCTTGACGGATTATATTGAGAAAAAGATAGACATGCTAGATAAATATTTGGGCGATATTCAGCCAATTGCCTGTGATGTTCAGGTAGAGCTGATGAGCCGGCATCATGCCAAGGGAGATATATTTAGAGCGGAAATAAATTTAGAGTTGCCGGGAGAATTATTAAGGATTGAGAAAACCGAACCAGATTTATATAAAGCGATTGAAAAGGTTAAGGATCACCTGTCTCAAATGATTATCAAATACAAGGAAAAGAAAACTAGCCGTTAAAAGGCTGATTAAGACTAAAAAAGCAAGGCTTTAGCCTTGCTTTTTGCTTTATTTGGACTATAATAAAAAGACTGAACCAGCTTGTTCAGATTTTAATTTGACAGCTTAACTAAAGATTATGGGTTTTTTTCAAAAAATATTAGGCGATCCTAACGAGCGGATTATTAAGAGTTTACAACCGACAATTGACCAGATTAATGAACTGGAAAAGACCGTCAGCCAATTGAATGAAGAAAAATTACAACAACGAACAATTGAGCTTAAAGAAGGCTACCAGCAGATTTTAAAAGATAAGGGCGAAATAGAGGCTAAAGAATATTTAAACGAAATTTTACCAGAAGCTTTTGCCATGATGCGTGAAGCAGCTCGGCGGACGATTGGTCAACGGCACTTTGATGTTCAATTAATTGGCGGTATTATTTTGCATCGCGGACAGATTACCGAAATGAAGACTGGTGAAGGTAAAACTTTAGTAGCCACCCTACCCTTATATCTAAATGCTTTAACTGGCAAAGGTGCCCATCTTATTACGGTCAATGATTATTTGGCTAGAGTTGGTGCTGGCTGGATGGGCCAGGTTTATCATTGTCTGGGTTTGACTACGGCTGTTATTATTCATGAACAAGCCTTGAAATATGACCCAGAGTATAATGATAATGAACAATACGACGAGCGTCTAAGGCATTTCCGGCCAGTTAGTCGGCAAGAGGCTTACGCTTGCGATGTGCTTTATGGCACTAATAATGAATTTGGTTTTGATTATCTGCGTGATAATATGGTGGCTAACCAGAAGCAAATGGTTCAGCGACCGCTGCATTACGCGATTGTCGATGAAGTCGATTCTATTTTGATTGATGAAGCGCGCACGCCTTTAATTATTTCTAGTGCTGGCGAAGAATCGACCGATAAATATTATAAATTTTCTGAATTAGTAGCTCGCTTAGATGAGGCAACTGATTATAATGTTGATGAAAAAATGCGTTCAGTTACTTTAACTGAAGCCGGCATGAGTAAGATGGAAAAATTTTTAGGTGTAGAAAATATTTATGTTGAAGGTGGAGTTCGTGAAGTAATGCATATTGAACAAGCTCTAAAAGCCCGAGTCCTATTTCATAAAGATAAGGAATATGTTGTTAAAGATGGTGAGGTTATTATTGTTGATGAATTTACTGGTCGAATGATGTATGGCCGTCGTTATAGTGAGGGTTTGCATCAAGCGATTGAGGCTAAAGAAGGTGTGGAAATTCAAAAGGAAAGCCGGACTCTAGCTACTATCACTTTTCAGAATTTTTTCCGCATGTATGAAAAGTTGGCTGGTATGACTGGTACAGCTTTAACTGAAGCTGAAGAGTTCTCTAAGATTTATAAACTGGAAACCGTGGTTATTCCAACCAATAAACCAACGGTGCGGCACGATTTTAACGATTTAATTTACGCCACTGAAGCTGGCAAGTTTCAAGCCGTAGCCAATGATATTAAGGCTCGCCATGCCAAGGGGCAACCGGTTTTGGTTGGTACAATTTCTATTGAAAAAAGTGAAGTTTTAGCTGATTTACTGGCTCGTCAAGGCGTGCAGGCTGAAATTTTAAACGCAAAATATCACGAAAAAGAAGCTCAGATTATTTCGCAAGCCGGTCGACCCGGAGCAGTAACGATTGCTACCAATATGGCTGGTCGCGGTGTTGATATTATTTTAGGCGGCAATCCGCCCGAGGTTGATGAGCAGGCCAAAGTGCTTGAATTGGGCGGTTTGCATGTTATTGGTACCGAGCGTCACGAAGCGCGGCGTATTGACAACCAATTGCGTGGTCGGGCTGGGCGTCAAGGTGATCCTGGCTCTAGTCAGTTTTATATTTCGACTGATGATGATTTAATGCGTATTTTTGGCGGTGATCGTTTGAAAAAAATGATGTCAACTTTGAAATTACCAGAAGATATGCCGATTGAAAATGGTTTAGTTTCTAAATCAATTGAATCGGCCCAGAAGCGAGTAGAAGGTAATAATTTTGATTTGCGCAAACACCTAGTTGAATATGATGATGTTATTAATAAGCATCGGGAAAGTATCTATCGCCGTCGTCGTCAAATTTTGCAATTAAGCGAAGCTGAGTCAAGCGAAGAGTTAGCTCACCAGCCAGCTACTCCGTTGAGCGGTTTTATTTTGGAGATGATGGACGCTGAAATTGAGCATATTATTAGTTTTCATACTCAAGGCGAGAATAGCGAGGATTGGAATATCAAAGAAATCAGCCAAGTGATGAGCACAATTATTGATATTCAAGCTGTTGATTTAGCTGGTGAATTAGTTAAACTCGGTGAAAGTTCGGCAGCCAAGACTGACAAAATTATTTATCGTGATGCTTTGGTTGGACATTTATTAGATTTGGTTCATCGAGCTTACGATGAATTATTAGTTTTAGCTAAAGACTTGGGTTTAGATTGGTTGGCCATTGAGAAATCGGTTTTACTACGTTCAATTGATGGTCTGTGGATTGATCATTTAGAGGCCATGGATTATATGCGTAAAGGTATTGGTCTGAGGGGTTATGGTCAGCGCGATCCATTGGTAGAATACAAGAAAGAGGCTTATCGCTTATTTCATGAACTCAATGGTCTAATCCAAAAACAGGTAGTTTATTCAATCTTTAAGATCGTTGATTTTAGCCGCTCCAATCAGCAAGCTCTTGGTCAGATGATTTCTCAGGCTGATGCTCCTAAAAATCTAGTTTTTAAATCAGGCGATGAAACTAATGCCGCTCCAGTGGCTCAAAAATTAAAAGATAGCGAAGGTCACAAAGTTGGTCGCAATGATCTTTGTCCGTGTGGTAGTGGTAAGAAATATAAGCGCTGTTGTGGCGCTTGAAATTGCGTCGTTCGCCCCAGATGCAAGCAAGCTTGCGCCTGTGGGCTCCTAGGAATTATAAGAAGTGCTGCGAAAATAAAAAGCCGCAAGAGGTTTTAGAGATGTTTTGTACACGGTGTTTCGTGTTAGAACAATAATGGTTTTTCGTTCGTCACTACTAAACCCTCTAAGTCTTGCGGCAACCTATCCGTGTCACTCCTTTTAGGAGAAGCAGAGAGTTCGGCTACTTCTTTCTGCGGATAGGGTAAGCATAGTTAGTTTGTGTAGACTTGTCAATGAATATATGGAAACAATTTCAATATTTAAGAACACTGAAAAACTAGAAGATTCAGTGGTTAGCCCAGAAGAATTAGGCTTGAAGTTTAATCAACTTGATTCAGCTGATTTTATGAACTATCTGCGACAGTTGATCAAGCAGGATAATTCAATTCGTTTGGCAATTATAGCCGATTGGGTTGATGTAAATAAGACAAGAGCGGCCAAGGCCCTGATTGATGATGCTCGTTGGCACATTGATTCAATCATTATCAAAGCGACTCGTCAGCAATTTGAAGAAGATGTTAATACTTTTCAGTCAGGGGTGCAATGGCAGGAGGTGTTATAGAATGAAGTGTTATGAATATGGTAATTAAAATAGCCTCACAAAATCCAACAAAAGTTGAAGCTCTGCGAGAAATAATTCAAGAATATTCTAATTTAAAAACAGCCGAAGTTATTGCTGTTAGCGTCCCCTCCGAAGTCAGCGAACAGTCGAAATCTTTAGAGGAAACCATTCGCGGAGCCATGAATAGATCGCGTAATGCTTGTAGCGACTGCCAGTATAGTTTTGGCCTAGAATCGGGTTTGATGGCGGTGCCCCATACCAAGACCGGCTATATGGATGTTTGTGTTTGCTCCATTTTTGACGGCAGCAACTATCATTTAGGATTATCTTCGGCCTGGGAGGCACCAACCGAAGTTGTTAATTATATGGTTAATGACGGTTTGGATATGAATGATGCTGCTTTTAAGGCCGGCCTGACCGATGATAAAAAGGTTGGTTCAGCCGACGGATTGGTTGGTATTGTTACCAAGGGTAGATTAACCAGAAAGGCTTATACCAAAGAGGCGATTAGAACCGCCTTGATTCATATTGATTGTTAATGTGTTTGTTATGAAAAAGCTCATGACGCTATGCGTAGTTGAACAGGGGCCGAAACTGTTGCTGGGCATGAAGAAACGGGGTTTTGGCGCTGGCCGTTGGAATGGTTTTGGCGGCAAGGTCGGCGTTGATGAAACGATAGAAGCAGCGGCTCACCGCGAACTTTTGGAAGAAGCCGGTATTTTTGCTAAAGCGCCAGAAAAAGTCGGCGTTATTGAATTTGAATTTCAACATAACGGAGAGGTTTTAGAGGTCCACATTTTTAAAGTTGTTGATTTTTCAGGGCAACCGACCGAGAGCGAAGAAATGAAGCCGCAGTGGTTTAGTATTGAGCAGATTCCTTATAATGAAATGTGGCCTGACGATATTTATTGGTTGCCACTATTTTTGGCAGGTAAAAGATTTACTGGTAAATTTTTATTTGGCGATGGCGACGAGATTTTAGAGAAAGAATTGGTTGAAGCGGATAGCTTAGTTTGACTTTTACCTATTTTTCTGCTATACTGGCCAAGTAAGTTTTTCTTAGTGTGATCTCTTAAAAAGTCGCCGAGAAATAGGTCGACTTACGTTTATTCAAACGCATAAGTTCGTAAGCTCGTATGTCCAAAAAACTATACGTTGGCGGATTGTCTTACAGCCTTACCAGCGAAGCCTTGAAAGAGGAATTCGCTAAAGCCGGAACCGTTGATTCAGCCACTGTCATCATTGACAAAATGTCTGGTCGCTCAAAAGGTTTTGGTTTTGTGGAAATGGCTACTGAGGAAGAAGCTCAGAAAGCAATCGATATGTTCAATGGCCAGGAAATCGCTGGTCGCCGCGTGACTGTCAATGAGGCTCGTCCCTTGACTGATCGCCCTGAACGTACCAACAATTGGGACAATCGCTCAACTCGCAGTTTCTAACTGTCAGTTAGCTGATTGTTCACTATAAACACCGTCCCCAATTGGGGACGGTGTTTTTTAGTCGTTGATTTTTTTAGCAAAGTGGACTATGATGAAGTAAATTAACCAAGGTTAATTTACTTTTTGGTGTTTTTAATTTTAAAACTTGTTTATGGCTCACGCAGAAAAGAGAACTTCAGCCAGACAGAAAAGCCGCGCTTGGCAGTTTTTCGGTCTATTAGTGGTTTTGGTGGTAGCTAGCTTACTGGTTAACCTGGGACCGCAGTATAATAATTTTGTTACCAAGCATAATTGGCCTTTGCCAAAAGTTAAAGAAGTACCCTTTAGACTAGGTCTAGATTTGTCTGGTGGTACTAGCTTGACTTATGATGTTGATTTGTCGGTTGTTCCTGTTAAAGACCGTCTGGACGCCGTTCAGGGTGCTCGTGATGTTATTGAGCGTCGGGTTAATATGTTTGGCGTTAGCGAGCCTAACGTCCAGATTAATAAGACAGCTCAAGGTAGCTACCAGATTTCGGTAGAGTTAGCCGGTGTCAAGGATGTTAATCAGGCTATTAAAATGATTGGTGAGACACCGTTATTGCAGTTCAAGGAGGTTAATGACCAGCGCAAGGAATTAACTGATCAGGAGAAGAAAGACCTCGAAGCCTATAATAAGAAGGCTGAAACCAAGGCTGGTGATGTCTTAGGTAAGGTTTTGTCTGGTGGCAATTTTGCTGAATTGGCCAAGTCTTTGAGTGAAGATGATAATACTAAGGAGACTGGCGGATCTTTGGGTTGGTTAACTAGCAAAGAGAATCCAGAATTGATTGCTATCGCCGAAAAATTAAATAAGGGGCAAACTAATAGCAATTTACAGAAAACCTCCCTGGGCTATGAGATCGTTAAATTAGAAGATAAACGACCAAAAACTCAAGATGGTCAGCCAGTAGTAGAGGTTAAAGCAGCTCATTTATTGGTTTGTTATAGTGGAGCGACTGGCTGTGAGAGTGATTTAGATAAGCAGCAGGCTTTGGATAAAATTAAAAAGCTTAAAGAGCAAGCCAATGTTCAGAACTTTACTGATTTGGTTAAGCAGAACTCAACCGAGCCGGGGGCTCGTGATAGTGGCGGTGAATTAGGTTGGTTTGGTCGTGATACCATGGATCCAAAATTTGAAGAAACGGCTTTTACCACGAAAAAAGGAGAAATTTCTGAGGTTGTGGAAAGTCAATTTGGCTATCATTTGATTTATAAGCAAGATGAACGATCAGTAGTTGACTATAAATTGAGTCACATCTTAATTAAGATTCATTCGGCTGCTGATATTTTGGGTAATATTGATGAATGGAAGACAACCGAATTAACTGGTAAATATTTAAAGCGGGCCACCGTTCAATTCAATCCTCAGGATGGTTCACCAGAAGTGGCTTTGGATTTTGACAGCGAGGGTGGCAAAATCTTTGAAGATATTACTGGTCGTAATATTGATAAGCCGGTGGCTATTTTCTTGGACGGTTATATTATTAGTCAGCCCAATGTTAGCCAGAAGATTACTGGTGGACAGGCCGTAATTTCTGGTCGTTTTACTCAAGTTGAGGCCAAAACTTTAGCGCAGCGTTTAAATGCTGGTGCTTTACCAGTGCCGGTTAATTTGGTTAATCAACAGACCATTGGTGCTAGCTTAGGTCAATCATCAGTAGACAATAGTATGAAGGCTGGTTTAATCGGCTTAGCTTTGGTGGCCTTATTCATGATTATTTTTTATCGCTTACCAGGCTTGTTATCGGTGGCAGCTTTAGCGCTTTACGGTTTATTGTTACTAGCCATCTTTAAAGTCTGGCCAGTTACTCTGACTCTGTCAGGCATTGCTGGTTTTATCTTGTCTATTGGTATGGCTGTTGACGCCAATGTTCTGATTTTTGAGCGTATTAAAGAAGAATTGCGTTCCGGCAAACCGCTGAGCAGCTCTATTAATGAAGGCTTTACTCGGGCCTGGCCATCAATTCGCGATAGTAATTATACTACTTTGATTACCTGTTTTATTTTGACTCAATTTTTAACTGGTTCAATCAAGGGTTTTGCTATCACCTTGGCCCTGGGTGTTTTGGTCTCCATGTTTAGTGCTATTGTTATCACTCGCAACTTATTGCACTTGATGATTACACCTAGCTTAGCCGAAAAAACTTGGTTATTTGGAGTAAGCCAGAGTCAACGCCCCAGTGAAGATAAATAATTAATTGCTATTATCCATCTATATGTATCAGATTATTGCAAAAAGAAAATATTGGTTGAGTTTTTCAGCTATCATAGTTGCTTTAGCGATTACGGCTATTGCGGTTTGGGGATTGCGTTTCGGTATTGATTTTACCGGTGGTAGTGTCCTAGAGGTGCGTTATGATCAAAATCGGCCAGTGACCGAGAAGGTTAAAGAAAGTTTAAGCCCTTTGGGTTTGAATAATTTAATTATTCAGCCGGTTGGAGACAATCAAGTTAAATTGCGTTTTCAGGAAGTGGATGAAGCCAAGCACCAAGAAATTTTAAGTAAATTGAGCGAGTTGTCGCCCAAGGTTGATGGACAGGTAGTTTTTGAAGAGTTGCGTTACGATTCGGTTGGCCCATCAGTTGGCCGTGATTTGCGTAGTCGAGCTATGACAGCCATTATCTTAGTAATATTGGCGATTATTGCCTATGTTGCCTGGGCTTTCCGTAAAGTTTCTCAGCCGGTTAGTTCTTGGAAATATGGAGTTTGCGCAGTTATTGCCTTATTTCACGATGTCATAATCTTACTGGGCTTTTTTGCTTTATTGGGCCGATATTACGGCTATCAAATTGATATATCTTCAGTAGCGGCTCTGTTAACTATTCTTGGTTATAGTGTTAATGATACGATTGTGGTTTTTGATCGTACTAGAGAGAACTTATTTCGTACTCGACAAAGCTTTGCTGATACAGTTAATTTAAGTTTGAATCAAACATTAACTCGTTCAATCTATACTTCCTTGACCACCATGTTGACTTTGGTGGCTATTGTTATTTTTGGTGGTGCCTCAATTCGTAATTTTGCCGTAGCTTTATCAATCGGTGTTTTCTTTGGTGCCTATAGCTCAATTTTTATTGCCTCGCCATTATTGGTGGTTTGGAATGACTGGAGCAATCGCAAGTCTAAATAGAACAGCTTGCTGTTTGGGACCGAGATGGTCTTGTAGTTATTAATTATTTTTATATCTTATGCGCCAAAGCCAACTTTTTACCCATAGTCTTAAGGAATTGCCCAAGGATGAGCCAAGTTTTAACGCTCAAACTTTGATGCGAGCTGGCTTTGTGGATAAAACTTCGGCCGGTGTCTATACCTATTTGCCATTGGGTTTACGGGTGGTGCAAAAGATTCAGGCGATTGTTCGTCAGGAAATGGCTTCTTTGGGAGCTCAAGAGGTTTTGATGCCGAGTTTGACCACTGAAGAACCCTGGAAACAAACCGGCCGTTTGGCTAGTTTTGATGTTTTGTTCAAAACAACTGGTGCCGACAAGAAACCCTATGTTTTAGCTCCGACTCATGAGGAGTTAGTAACGCCGCTGGTTAAAAAATTTGTTCAGTCTTATCGTGACTTACCATTGGGGGTTTATCAGATTCAGACTAAATTTCGTAATGAGCTACGGGCTAAGTCTGGCCTATTGCGTGGTCGAGAATTCTTAATGAAAGACCTGTATTCTTTTCATTTAGAACAAGAAGACCTTAATGCTTATTATTTGCAAGCTCAAAAAGCCTATTTTCAGATTTTTAAGCGTTGTGGTTTATTAGACCAAACTTATTTAACCTTTGCTTCAGGCGGAGCTTTTTGTCAGTATTCTCATGAATTTCAAACAGTTACCGAAGCCGGCGAGGACACTATCCATATTTGCGAGGATTGTAATCTAGCCGTTAATAAAGAAATTATTAGTGAGCAGCCAGTCTGTCCCAATTGTGGCCGTAAAGATTTGTTAGAGCGCAAAGCTATTGAAATTGGCAATATTTTTAAGCTGGGAGTTCGTTTTAGTAAGGCCTTTGATTTTATGGTGACTGGTTCTGATGGTGCCAAGCAGCCAGTGTTAATGGGCTGTTATGGTTTAGGAATTACTAGGCTAATGGGGGCAATTGTTGAAGTTAATCATGATAATCAGGGCTTGATTTGGCCTAAGGAGGTTGCGCCATTTAAAGCTCATTTGATTGATTTAACGACTGGCGAAAGTGGCCATCAGCAGGCCAAAAAATTATATGATCTTTTGGTTAAATTGGGGATGGAGGTACTCTGGGATGACCGGCGTCATTTACCGGCTGGTACTAAGTTTGCCGATGCTGATTTAATTGGTTGTCCTTATCGTTTAATTATTAGTGATAAGACTTTAAATCAAAAGAGCTTTGAAATCAAACGTCGCCAAGATACAGCTGGTCGATTAGTGGCTTTGGATCAAGTAGCTGCTTATTTTGGTAATAATTAATTTACTTCATGTTTGAGCGTTTTCGACAAAAATTTACCCATAATCTAGCCATTGATTTGGGCACTTGTAAAACTATGCTCAGCGAGCCGCAAAGCGGTTTGTTTCTGAGCGAGCCAACTATCGTAGCCGTTAATAAAAAAACTGATCAAATTTTAGCTGTCGGTAGCGCCGCGAAGGCCATGATTGGCAAGAATCCGGCTCATATTGAGATAGTTAAACCTTTGGTTGACGGTGTAGTCTCTGATTTTGAAGTAACTGAAAAACTGTTAAAATATTTTATTGATCAAACTCAAGATAGTAATTTTTTCTTAGCCCCTAAACCAGCCGTAGTTATTGGTATTCCCCTAGATATTACTGAGGTGGAGAAAAAAGCGGTGGAAGACGCGGCTAAATCAGCTGGAGCTCGCCAGGTTTTTTTAGTAGAAGAACCGATGCTCTCAGCGATTGGCGCTGGATTGCCGGTTATGGAGGCGACAGCAACCATGCTAGTAGATATCGGTGGTGGTACCACGGAAATTGCCGTTTTAGCTTTGGGCGGCTGTGTAGCCTGGAAGACATTAAGATTAGCTGGCAATGCTTTTAATAACGAAATTATTCAATATATTCGCGAGGAATTTAGTTTGTTGATTGGTGAGCAATTAGCCGAGGAAATCAAAATTAAAATTGGTTCAGCCACGCCTCGTCCAGAGCCACTAACCATGGCTATTCGTGGACGTGACTTAATTAATGGCTTGCCCAAAGAAATAATAATTAGTGATGAACATATTCGTGAAGCTATCGCTCGACCGATTAGTCAGATTATTGATAATATTAAAGCGACTTTAGAAGTTACTCCGCCAGAATTGGTAGCTGATATCTATGAACGGGGAATTATGCTGACTGGCGGTAGCTCTTTGCTAGCTGGTTTTGATCAGGCCATTGCTCGAGCCACGAGAATTGGTGTTCATATTGTTGATGAGCCAATTAGTAGTGTGGTTCGCGGTGCGGCTCATTTATTGACTGATTCAAATCTGCTAGACAAGGTTGTTGTGCCTAGCTTAACTGATTTATAAACCAGATTTATGTCTCGTCTGCCTGGTAAAAAATCATCAGCCTGGCTTTGGTTAATATTGGTTTTACTAATATTGGCTCATTTTTTAGGCCTGTTAACTGGTTTAGAAAATACACTTGGTCGTCTAGCTAGACCGGTTATTGGCTCGTTATCGCGTAAAAATCAACCAATGGCTAATTGGTTGGCTGGTTGGCGTGAACAGCGGACTTGTCAAGAACAATTAATTGATAGCAAAAATAAAAACAACCAATTGACAGCGCAGACAATTGGTTTGGCTAGTTTAACCGAAGAGAATAATGCCCTGCGACAGTTGTTGGCTTTCCAAAAAGCCAAAAAATTCAAATTAGTTATTGCTAATATTATTTATCGTGGACAATCCGGCGGTTTATTAGCACCCAGCCAGACTCTGATTATTGATCAAGGCTCTAGACAGGGGCTAACTACTGATTTGGCGGTGATTGATCAACAGGGGGCAATTATTGGCAAAATTGGCCAAGTTGAAGATGATTCAGCTGAGGTTTTATTGGTAACCAATAAGAATTGTCGCCTGGCTGCGGCGATGGCTAGTAGTAGCCGGACTATCGGCGTGATTCGTGGCGATATGGGTTTAACTATCCGTTTGGAAATGGTTGCCCAGAATGAGCCATTACAGGTTGGACAGGAAATTGTTACTTCTGGTTTAGAACCAGCTGTACCACATAATCTATTGATCGGCCGAATTAGTCAGGTTAATAAAGAAAATAATGCTTTGTGGCAAGACGCTGGCCTAGATCCGTCAGCCGACCCCAATCAATTGAGTTTTGTTAGTGTTATAATCCCTTAGTTTTATGTGGTGGCTGGGCTTATTTAACGCTGTGTGGTTGTTACTTGTGGCCATTATTCAATTGTCTTGGATTGACCAG
Organism: uncultured Gammaproteobacteria bacterium; assembly: GCA_964452435.1. Lineage (GTDB taxonomy): Bacteria > Patescibacteriota > Patescibacteriia > Patescibacteriales > Patescibacteriaceae > UBA1359. The sequence goes on along the minus strand of CAYVMB010000003.1, from coordinate 5,017 downwards.
CTTTCAATTGTCTGGTTGAAACCTAATCTTTTATTAGTCGCCTTAATTATTTGGCTCGTTTTGTTGGGTTGGCGGAAAGTTAGTTTTTGGATACTAGGGGTGGGTATATTTTTAGATTGTTTAACTGTTTATCCTTTTGGTAGTCAAACTATTCTGTGGTTGCTAACCATGGGGTTGGCCAATTTATTATTAATTAATTTTTTTGCCAACAAATCACTATATGCTCTTTCTGGACTAATTACTGTGACTACAGTTTTTCAATGGTTTGGCTTAATAATTTTAAGTCAAGATTGGCCAGGTTCAATTTGGTGGTTTGATTTGATTCGGCAAATATTAGTTAACTGGCTATTGATGATGGTTCTCTACTATTTAATTTATTGGTTAGACAAGCGTTTAAATCCGTTGTTTTTATGGAAAAATCGTTAAGCTATGGTTAGAGATAAATCAAACAATCCATTTGCTGAAGATTTGGGTTTGATCAGTAATGGAAAAAAATCTTTACGTTTGTCTTCGGCCAATCATCACTGGACAGAGGAAGTATTTTTAAACCAAGAGGATAATAATGAGACCATTAGTCATAATTTTTCTACTAGTCATGGCTATATTTTTTCTAGAATTTGTTTAGTGGCTCTGTTGGTTTTATTGACTCGTCTCGTTTGGCTACAGCTTTATCGGGGGGATTATTATTATGGGTTGTCTGAGGGTAATCGTTTGCGGTTGGAGCGTCTGGAAGCCAAGCGGGGAATTATCTATGACAGCCAGCATCAACCGTTGGTCCAAAATGTTGCCAATTTCTTGGTTTATGTTACACCTAGTAATTTGCCTAGTCAGGTGGTTGACCGGCAAATTGTTTTGGCTCGTTTAGCAGCGGTCTTAGGCGAGGCAACTAGTCTTAAGTTGGAACAGGAATTAGCTAAGATTGAACCGCGGTCGCTAGAATTTTATCAGCCGATATTTGTAAGTGATAATTTAACCTACGAACAAGCCGTTCAGCTGACTGTTCAGTCTCATCAACTGCCCGGCGTGGTTTTAACTAATCGTAATAAGCGAAATTATTTGCCAAATGCAGCCTTTTTAGGAACCTCTAGCCCAGCCATGGATTTAAATAGCTTAAGCTTGGTCTTGGGTTATATCGGTAAAATTAGTGAGCAGGAATTAACTAAATATCGAGCGGATAATTATTTACCGATTGATTATATCGGTAAAGTCGGACTGGAGGCTTATTATGAAAAAGATTTGCGGGGCTTGAGCGGTAGTAAACAAATTGAGGTTGATGCTGTTGGTAATGAAAAGAAAAAGATTGCTCAACAAAATCCATTAGATGGTCGTCATCTAGTTCTAAATATTGATGGCCGCCTGCAGGCCAAATTAGAGGAGGTGGTTCGTCAACATTTGTCGCGGGTTAATAGTCGTAAAGCCGTAGCTATTGCCTTGGATCCGAATAATGGAGCAATTCTGGCCCTGGTTAATCAGCCGAGCTTTGATAATAATGATTTTGCCAACGGTATTGACCAGACAACTTACCAAAAATTGATTAATGATCCAGCCAAGCCGATGTTTAATCGGGCAGTCAGCGGTGAGTATCCTTCAGGTTCAACGGTTAAATTGGTTATGGCCGCCGCTGCTTTGCAGGAAAAGGTGATTAATGCCACCACCGGCTTTATGAGTACTGGTGGTCTAAGGATTAGCCAGTGGTTTTTTCCGGATTGGAAGGCTGGCGGTCATGGTTGGACTAGTGTTACCAAAGCTATTGCTGAGTCAGTTAATACCTTTTTTTATTATATTGGCGGCGGCTATGAGCAGTTTAATGGATTAGGACTAGAAAAGATTGGTAAATATTTAAAATTATTTGGTTTGGGCAAGGTCAGTGGTCTGGACTTGGCCGGTGAGGCCAGCGGGTTTATTCCTACGGCCGCCTGGAAAGAAGAGCAAACTAATGAGCCCTGGTATATCGGTGATACTTATCATTTGTCTATTGGGCAGGGCTATTTATTGGTGACACCATTACAAGTAGCCAATTATACTACGGCCTTTGCTAATGGTGGTCAGATTTATCAGCCAAGATTGGTCAAAGAAATTTTAAATAGTGATGAATCAGCTTATCAAACCATCGAGCCTAAAATTATTAATCAAGGAATGGTTAGTCCGGATAATTTACAAATTGTTCGTCAAGCTATGCGTCAAACTGTCTTAGCGGGCAGTGCCCGCAGCCTGCAAAGCTTACCAGTGGCGACAGCTGGTAAGACTGGCACAGCTCAGTTTGACAGTAGCAAAGCGACTCATTCTTGGTTTACTGGTTTTGCGCCATTTGATCAGCCGAAGATGGTTTTAACTATTTTGGTGGAGGAGGGTGGCGAGAGCACTGATGCGGCTGTGCCGATTGCCAAGGATTTTTGGCAGTGGTATTTTACCACTATTGACACCCCAGAGGGGTATAGTGTAAAATAAAATAGCTTTATAAATTAACTATCTATTATGGCTACTAATTTTTTTGCCGGGGCTAGAACGCCGGAACAGCGTTTAAATATTATTATTGGTCAGTTGAATGGCCTAAAGAAGACCTTAGCTAAGGGTCGCTATGAATGTTCGGCCTTAATTACTCAAATCAAGGCGACTAAAGCCGGTTTAGACGCAGTTTTAGAAAAAGTTTTGGAAGAACAATTAGATCGTTGTTTAAAGACGGCCAAGAGCAAGCCAGAAGTTAAAAAAATCTTTAGTCAAGCTTTGCGTAAATAGTTGGTATTTTTTATTTTTGTTAATAAAGTTAAATATAGTTTATGTCACAGGTTTTAGAATTGAACCCGGGTAATTTTGCTACTGAGGTTTTAAGTAGTGAATTACCGGTTTTAGTAGATTTTTGGGCACCCTGGTGTGGTCCATGTCGCATGATGGCTCCAATTTTGGATAGTTTGGCTGTGGAGTTGGACGGAAAAGTTAAGATTGCCAAGGTTAATGTTGATGATCCGGTAAACCAACCTCTGGCCGCTCAATATGGTATCCAAGGTATTCCCAATTTGAAGTTGTTCAAAGCTGGTCAAGAGATTGCTGATTTTGTTGGCATGCGCCAGCAAGATAGCTTACGTCAAGATATTATGGCTAAATTAGCCTAATATGGAAGGTCTAAATTACGACTTATTAATTATTGGAGCTGGTCCGGCTGGGCTAACCGCCTCAATTTATGCTAGCCGCTATAAAATTAAGCATGCGGTGATTGGCAGTCTACCCGGCGGGACAATGACTGAGGCTCACAAGATTTGTAATTTTCCCAGTGAACCAAATATTAATGGTTGGGACTTGGCGCAAAAAATTGAAGGTAACGCCCGTCAATTGGGTGCCGAATTTATTGCTAGCGAGGCTATTGATATTAGCGGACAATATCCTAATTTTTTAGTTAAATTAGTTGACGGTCAGGTTTTAATGACTAAAACCATTTTATTGGCTACTGGCACTAAACGTCGTCAATTGGGTCTAGACAATGAACAAAAGTATTTAGGTAAAGGCTTGGCTTATTGTGCCACTTGCGATGGTCCATTCTTTAAAGATAAGACTGTCGGAGTACTGGGCGGTGGCAATAGTGCGGCTACGGCAGCGCTTTATTTAGCTGATATTGCCCGGCAGGTTTATTGGTTTTATTTAGGTGATCGTCCTGAAGCGGCTGAGCCAAGTTGGTTAGAAGAGATTGCTAAGCGAGATAATATTAAACATCAGCCCAAGGCCAAGATTAGCAATCTGGTAGGCGAAGATCGTTTGGCCGGTGTAGAATTAGTCGGTCAGGATGGTCAAGTTAGTCAGCTAGCATTAGATGGTCTTTTTGTGGAGATTGGCAGCGATCCAGCAATGGAGTTACTGCAACAAGCTGGTGGCCAGGTTAATGAACGTGGTTATGCCCTGGTTGATGCTGGACAAGCCACTACGGTTTTTGGTATTTGGGCGGCTGGTGATGCCACGACTGGCTCTAACGGTTTAAGACAAATTGTCACTGCTTGCTCTGAGGGAGCCATTGCTGCTGATAGTTTGTTTGGTTTTTTGCAGAAAAATCGTTAATTATATATTCTTTCAGTTTATAAAAACGCTACCCTGGCCAGGGTAGCGTTTTGCTCTTGACAAAAAAAGATAACTATGTTAATATAATTAATCAATTAATTTTTTATTAATTTCCAATGTTTTACCCTTGGTGGCAAACAATTAAAGAACGGCAATCAATTATCTGGTGGTGGTTAGTTGGTCTATTAGCCACAGCCATGTTAGTTAGCTTTTTGCAACCCTTAAAATATTCAGCTGAGAGTCAAATATTAGTTGTGCCGGATTATCAACAAACCAGTGATCCTTATCAGATTTCTCGGACTAATGAATATTTAAGTTCTCTTTTGGCTCAAGTTACTTACTCCAGCTCGTTTTTTGAAGCAACAGTCAAGCCGGATTATCAGATTGATACTGCTTATTTTGGCGATACCGCTAAAAAACGGATGACTAGCTGGCGCAATACTATTAAGGTTAAACCGATCAATGATTCCGGCGCTATTAGTGTTAAGGTTTATCATACCGATAAGCAGCAGGCTGAAAAATTGGTGCGGGCGATTAATTATAATTTGATTACCAAGAATAATTATTATCACGGTCTAGGTGATAAGGTAACCTTGAAGGTGATTGATGAACCGTTGGTTTCCAACTGGCCAGCCAAACCCAATTTACCCCTTAATTTTGGTTTAGCTGTTGTTTTGGGAGTATTAATCGGCTTGGCGCAAATCTATACAATTAGTGTCAATCATGATAATGAAGAATGGCCGGAGGTAGCTATGGATTGGCCCAGTTCCGAGGCGATTGAAGATATGGTTAAGCAGCCGACTGAAGCAATTGCCGAAGTAGAGCAGTCAGATTTTAAACCGCAATCTATTAGTCAAATAGTTGAAACTGGCCAGATAGCTAGCCAGCCGCTAGCTATGGAAACAGTAGATATTGATGATGGTCAGGATATTACTGAGCAATTAGTGCTTGGTGGCAATATTGATAATATTTT
>CAYVMB010000002.1:0-18489 GCA_964452435.1 uncultured Gammaproteobacteria bacterium | reverse complement strand
CTAAAAATAATAAAACTAACCAACCTATAACTAATAGCAACCAGAGGATTTGCCTAACCCTGGGCTGATTGAACCACCATGATTTAAACTTCTTTAGCGGGATTAACATATTTTTAATTATAACATAGTTGTGCTAAGATGCCACCAGAGAATAATAAATATGGTTATTAAACTACTTAATTGGCAAAAGTGGCTATTTTTTTGGTTATTAGCTCTCCTGATTGCTCTTGGCCTTAATTACCAAAATCGCCACCTAACCACCACCAACTATAAAATTACTGATCAACGCTGGCCAGCTGAATTAAATGGTTGGCGAATAGTCCAATTATCTGATTTGCATAATCAGGCCACCGATGGCCCGGGCAACCGCCAGATTTTAACAGTAGTTGATCAATTAAAGCCAGATATCATCGCTATTACTGGCGATACTTTTGATAGTCGTAAAACCAGTATTCCAACCAATCTGGACCTAATTAGCCAGCTTAGAAAAATTGCCCCAGTCTATTTAATTTTTGGTAACCATGATTTTTATAACGATGACTATATTGATCTAATAAAACAAGCTGAAACTGCCGGGGCGACTGTCTTGCGCGACCAGGCTATTACTATTAAAGCCAGACAGCAATCAATAACCTTAATCGGTCTAGATGATCCCTCAGCTTGGGGCGGACCATTACCACAATTAATCAGTCAAAAAATTACTAGTCAAAAACTGGCCCAGCTGGCTGGCCCAGCTGGCCGACAATTAACTCAACCAATTATTATCCTAGCTCATCGGCCAGAACTTTGGCCACAATACTTAGCTATTCAACCAATAGCTATCCTGGCGGGACACACCCATGGTGGACAAGTTAGATTACCATTAATCGGCTCTCTCTACGTGCCCAATCAAAAAATCTGGCCTGATTACGATTACGGTTATTTTACAACTAATACTAGTCAATTAATTGTTAGCCGCGGCCTGGGCAATAGCTCGCTTGGTCAACGATTTAATGCTTATCCAGAAATTGTTAGTCTGGATTTTAATCATCAATGATTATGGATTTATTAACTGGAATCAGCTTATTTTTAGGTTTGCTGTTACTAGCTACCGCTACTGGTGCCTGGTCGGCTGCCCCCTGGGTACCAACTAGGCAAAGTGATTGGTCAACAATTGACCAGCTGTTGAATTTACAAGCCGGTCAATTATTTTATGAGGTTGGTTGCGGCCACGGTCATCTTTTAGCCTATTTGGCTCAAAAATATCCACAAAGTAAGTTTATCGGCTTGGAAATATCACCACTATTAGCCTTGGCCTCAATCTGGAAAACGCGCAATCTGTCTAATGTTAAAATTCGCTGGACTAATCTCTGGAATTATTCACTAGCTAACGCTGATGCTTTATATTTTTTCTTGCTACCCAAGGTTTATCCAAGACTCATGACTAAACTCAAGCAAGAACTGCAACCAGAAGCTAAAATTGTTTTTGGCGATTGGCCACTACCCAGTCTAACCGCCCAACAAGAATTAAGACCAGCTGGCAGCGTCCCTTACTATCTTTATTTGGCTTCTCAATTATGAAAACAACACCGAAACCGACAACTAGCGGCCCTATTTTACAAGCCTTCATCCGCTTAAGCTGGCCAATCTTTCTAGCTAACTTATTACAAACTGCCTATCAATTGGTTGATACTTTCTGGGTGGGCCGACTAGGCGCCAGCGCTATGGCTGCTGTTTCTTTGAGCTTTCCCCTATTATTCTTACTTAGTTCTTTTGTTGGTGGACTAGCTAGCGCTGGTACAATTTTAGTAGCTCAATATTTCGGCAAAAAAGACCAAACCATGGTTAACCACCTGGCTGGTCAAACCATTGTCTTTATCACCGCCCTATCTTTGATTATCTCAACGGCTGGCTATTTAGCCAGTTATTGGCTAATTATTAAAATCGGGGCCTCAGCCGAAGTAGCACCTCTAGCTACAGCTTATCTGAGAATTAGTTTTATCGGCCTATCAGCCTCATTCTTCTATACAATTTACCAATCAATAATGCGGGGCATTGGCCAGGTTAAAATTCCTATGTATCTTATTCTGGCTAGTGTTATTTTAAATTGCATCCTTGATCCATTATTTATCTATGGCGTTGGTCCGCTACCAGCCATGGGTGTAGCTGGAGCTGCTTGGGCAACCATCTTAACTGAATTTTTGGCAGCTTTAGCCTGTTTAATCTTAATATTTCAACCTCGCCTCGGTCTGCACTTAACCAAGCATAATCTCTGGCCTGATTGGCGACAAATTAAAAAAATCTTCCAGCTGGGCTGGCCATCATCATTAGAACAATCTAGCCGATCACTATCTATGCTGCTTTTAACCGGTTTAGCGGCCAGTTTTGGAACTACTGTTGTAGCTGCCTATGGTCTAGGCTTACGTATTTTAAGTTTAGCTATAATTCCAGCGGTTAGCCTATCCATGGCTAACGCCACTCTGGTTGGTCACAATATCGGCGCTCAAGAATATCAGCGAGCCCGAAAAACCTCCAACTTAGGCTTGAAATTGGCTTTTTTCAGTCTATCAGCTTTTGGTTTAGTTTTAATTGCCCTAGCTCCGCAAATTGGTCACTTCTTTTTACCTCGTGATCCAGAGGCAGTGGCTATGTCCAGCCAATTTATTCGCTGGATTTCTATTTCACTGGGCTTTTTAGGCTGGCAAATGATTATTATGGGTTCACTGCGCGGGGCTGGCAAAACCACAACTACTATGATTCTAGCTATTTTTAATATAGTAATTTTGGTTTCTACGGCCTATGGCCTGGCCTATCTAGCTGGCTGGCGAGAAAAAGGCCTATGGCTGGCTTTCCCTATTACTAATTTAGTTACGACAATAATTTCTTCTATCTGGTTCTGGTCAACAAAGTGGTATTACCATAATTTGACTATCCAACCAGAACAGGTGGCTACCTCAACCATTATTTCTTTAGCGGATCATAGCCTTTAAGCATAAGCCATCACCACTAAAAATCAACTTTACTGGGGTCATCTTTTCAAAATCATTTATTTTTTCTACAAACAATAGTTTGACAAATTTGATTTTTAAATAAAGCTGATACTGAAAAAATTATTGCTACAAAAACTTTATAAAAAACATTGGCAAGATTCTTACCGGGAACATCTACCGCCTTCAAAGAATAGTTATGACTGATTTTTAATAAAATATCAAAATCATGCATAAGCATTAATTTTATTAATGATTTGCGAGTATAGTGCTGAAGGTGATGGGCAGAATAAAGTCTGTTAAAAGCACTTTTAAAACCTATTCTATTCAAAATTCTGGCAATTTTGTAAATCAAACTATTACTATTAATCGTCATCAAAAAAACGAGACCATCTGGACGTAAAAAACTATTTATCTTTTGAACAAATAAATGGGGATCTTCGACATGTTCCACTACAGCCAAGCCACAAATAATATCAAACTTGGAATCCTTAATTTCACTTAATTGGTCGTTGACAAAATCTTTTTTAACAAAAGTTATTCTCGGGTGCTTATTCTCAGCCAAATCAATACCAAATAAATCAAGAGATGGGTCTTTTGAGGCAAGATATTTTAAAAAATCACCATTGCCACATCCAACATCTAAAAGCTTAATACTCTCCTTATTGAGTAATTTACCTATCTTTCTATAAATAAAATCAAAAAGTTTTAGATTTGGATTACTCATCCAATTCTTATGAGTATTTAGGAAATAATCATCATCATATTTTTCTTGTTTTTCTTTTGGTATAAGGGAAAATTGATGACTGCAACTATTGCAACCGTAAACACTTAAGTGATTATTTATTAAAAATACATTATCGCTGTGACAAACCGTGCATCTTTTATTCATATCATCGCTTAGCCTAAAATATTACAAGATTAACGGCGAATCTTTTCCATAAATGCTGACAACTGATCATCGCCATTAAAACTAATCACTATTTGACCGCCACGAGCTTGGCGGATAATTTTAACTTTGGCTTGAAAAAATTCACCCAATAAAAATTCTTTGCCCTTATCGTTATAAGCATCATTCTGCTTAATGGCAGTTTTAGTCTGGACTTTAGAACCAAAACTCCTGGCGACCTGAACAGCGTCAGCTACGGTCTTTTGGCCAACAGTCATCTCTTGCAGGGCCTGTTCTTGTTTAGTTGAATCAACACCAGCTAAAACCTTGGCCTGCCCTAAATTAAGCTGACCAGAGCGCAAAGCTTGCTGAGCAGTTGCTGACAAATTTAACAAACGAAGCAGATTGGTAATAGTTGAGCGCGGTTTACCAACTCTGACAGCCAACTCGTCTTGCGTTAATTGAAATTCATCCAATAAGCGGCGATAGGCTAAGGCCTCTTCTAACGGATTCAAATTTTCTCTCTGAATATTTTCAATCAAAGCTAAGGCTAGTTTTTGTTGTTCATCAACCGAACGGACAATTACCGGGACAGTCTGTAAACCAATTAACTTGGCCGCCCGAAGACGCCTTTCACCAGCGATCAATTCATAACCGACTGTAGTTTTGGCCACAATCAATGGTTGTAAAATACCACATTCTTTAATAGAATCAGCTAATTCACGCAAGCTCTCTTGATTAAACTCTTGCCGTGGCTGTTGACGATTAGCTTGAATTAAATCTGGGGCTAAATTAACAATTCGTTCGCTATCAACCGGCTCAACCAATGGGTTAGCCGCCAATAATGAACCCAAGCCTTTTCCTAAACCTGCTGGCATATCGTTATAATAAAATTATTCTAAAGCTAAAATTTCTTTGGCTAGAGCCTGGTAGGCCTGACTACCACTGGAATGACGGTCATATTCGACAATTGATTGGCCATAACTAGGTGCTTCAGCTAAACGGACATTGCGGGGCACAATACTCTTAAATACTCGATTAGGAAAAAACTGCTCCAACTCCCTAACCACAGCCCGGGCTAAGCGATTACGCTGATCATACATAGTCACTACAGCCCCTAAAACGCCCAAATTAGGCTTAAGATGAGTCTGAATTAGGCCAATGGTGTCCAAGAGCTGCTTTAAACCTTCTAGGGCGTAGTACTCAGCTTGAACCGGAATCAAGACATGGCTAGCGGCCACCAAACTATTAATGGTCAACAAACCTAAAGACGGTGGACCGTCAATAATAATATAGTCAAAATCACCACGGACTGATTCAACGGCTTTAGCTAGACAAAACTCTCGTTCCGGTAAATTAACTAATTCTATGCCAGCTCCAGCCAAATTAATAGTTGCTGGTGCTATCCGATAGCCAGCTGGTGAATCGGCAATAATATCAGCCATTGATTGCTGACCAATTAAAGCTTCGTATAATCCTAAACGATCAGCTGCCGGCAAACCGGAACCAGAAGTGGCATTGGCCTGCGGATCAATATCAACTAAGAGCACGCGCCGTTTAGCTTGGGCTAGATAGGCCGCCAAATTAACAGCGGTCGTTGTTTTACCAACGCCGCCTTTCTGATTGACAATAGCGATTATTTTGGACATGATTGATAGCTATGATTACTGCTTTAGTATAACTGATTGCCGATTTTTTGACAATTTTTATCAGCTAGCTTATAATAGCTTTCGTTGCCTCGGTGGCGGAACTGGTAGACGCGCACGACTCAAAATCGTGTGGGAGTGATCTCATGAGAGTTCGAGCCTCTCCCGAGGTACAGGCAAAACAGTCCTTCTAATATTTAGAAAGGCTGTTTTTATTAATGTCAGAACATTGACAAGATGTAGCGTTTGTGCTTTAATGGTGGGTCTGGCTAAAGCTGGAAATGCACATTAACAAAAAGGAAAGGAGACGAAATGAAAGAAATCAATGCTGACGATCAATTCAAACTGGAAGTCATCGAGTTTGTCCAGGGGATTCAAAATGATCTTCCCCTGCTTTGTGAAATCAAGCCAAGCAGCCCAATATCCAAGGACCCGCTAAAGGAGTTCCTGCGATGGCTACCGGAAATCATGTCGTGGTACCACGATTATGGGCTAGTGGCCAATTTCACGGCCGCCCATGGCCGCGGCCATATTATCCGGGATATTCTCAACACCCTGATTATGTTGCCCGGCACCCCAATGCATCCCGATGATGCTTTAGCAGCAGCAATCGGTGGACTGGCCCACGACCTAGCTGTCGGCTCTGTTTACAGGTACGCCGAAAAAAACAACATCGGCCACGCCGATGTTAGCGGATATCTGCTAAAGCAATGCCTTAGCGATATCGGTTTCACGACCAAAAACCAATACGCTGCCGGCATGGCTGTCTTTAGTGCCGCCGCCCACACCTTCTACGCTGAGGACAAAATGGTATCAGTAGGTGGTCAAGAATACAAACTGGCCCCCTATCAAACACTGACTCCCAGCGGAGAAGTCTTGGTGGCCAGTGATGTTACCAATGGCATTGACCAGGCCGACTGTGTGTCTGGTTTCTTTTTTGGGCGACACCTGATCAGCACCTGGGATACGGTAGATGGCCAGCATAATGACTACGACAATGGACAATTCCATGTCGTCAAGTTTGCCGACCATCTCCAAGTGACCAAAAGCTCCGACGGTCAATTCCCGGTCGGGACGGCCCTCAGGCATTTCAGCACCTTTGCCGGCTCCCAGTTGTCCTATGGGCGTTTCAGCCGTTATCACTACGGCGATGTCCGCCGGGTGTTGACAACTTACGCCCCCTGGTTACTGGCTGTAGCCGACAAGGTCTACACTGACTACATGTCCGGCAAGACCGGTGGTGAAGACCATCGCCCGGTCATTGAAAAATGGCTACTGGAAAAAGTAGCCTATTTCGATGCTCCGAATGAAGTTAAAATCGTCCTGGACGGCCTGAGCAACCTGGATGACCCCATCCGAACCGCCTGGTTCAATGGGCTGAAGCTCACTCAAGAACTGTCCATTGAACAAATTCGGTTTATGCGTCAAGAGCTGGGAAAAGAACGAATCGCTCAGCTCCCCAAAAACCTACCCGTTCTGGGTAGCGGCCTGCATGACATGCTGGCCGTCTAACATTAACATTTAACCCAAGAGCAGTTGCCATTACGGCATCTGCTCTATTTTTTTACTTTTTCATTTGTGTCTGGCGCCACTTGGCAATCTCCTTATGATTGCCAGACAGCAAAACCTCGGGCACAGCATAATCTTTCCCAGCCAACTTAACAACTTCTGGTTTGGTATATTGAGGATATTCTAGTTGACCAACCCGACTATGCGATTCTTGAAGTAGGCTATCGGCATTACCCAAGACACCGGGCAGAAGACGAGCGATGGAATCAAGCATAATCATTGCCCCCAATTCCCCGCCAGTCAAAACATAATTACCAATAGAAATTTCTTCATCGATTAAATTAGTAATTCGTTCATCCACACCTTCATAACGGCCACAAAGTAAAACAACCTCGTCTAATTTACTATATTGACGAGCTCGGGCTTGGGTCCAAGTCTTGCCTTTGGCTGATAACAAAACTACTTTCTTATTTTTATGTTTAGTTTTAATGGCCTCCAGGGCTTTAGCAATCGGCTCGGCTTGCATAACCATACCTGGTCCGCCGCCATAAGGCGTATCATCGATTCGTCGCTGCTGATTAAGCGACCAATCGCGCAAGTCATGAATTTTTACTTGAAAATGGCCCTGCTGCTGCCCCCGACCAATAATTGATTGGTCTAAATAGCCAAAGGCTTCAGGCAAAACCGAAATAATTTGGAATAACATAAAATTATTATAGCATAAAATAAAAAGACCAGAACAATTCTGGTCTTTTTATTATGAGCGATAGTATTAGATAGACAAATCTTCAACCGAAGAAGTATCAATCTTTTCTTCAACTGGTTGTTCCTGATGAAACTCCCGATGAGGGCGCTGGCCACCATTGGGATCATAAATTTTCAGATTGACCCGAGCGCTGTTTTTGGCGCCGACAATCTTTAATAAAGTGCGGATGGCCTGCGCGGTCTGACCGCGGCGACCAATAACATAGCCCATGTCGGCCGGATTAATTTTCAGGGTCAACAGGACGCCCATCTCATCAACAGTCCGATCAACAGCAACGTCCTCCGGATTGCCAACGATGGCCTTGACGACATACTCTAAAAACTCTTTGTCATGAAGCTCCATACTTTTTACTTTACTTAAGATTAGGCTAAACTACCTAACATTATGCCAAAATAATAGCATGAGCCAACCACCCTGTCAATTAACACTAAAAACAATAATCAATTAATTACAGCTGGCTATCCTGTCTAGTAGCGTAAACAAAAAAGCGATAGAGTAAAAAATTCCAAGCCGTTGATAAGGCAATATTAACCAAACGAACCAACAAATAATTAAAACCGAATTGCTCATTAAATAGCCACATCCAAGCAATAGCAATTAGATAATTAACGGCGGCTAGAGAAAAATAACGAAGCGCTTGACGAGCAAAAGCTCCAGATGAAGTAAAAACCCAATATTTATTTAATAAAAAAACATAAGAACACATGGCTAGCTGATTGATAACAATTGACCAAACCGCACTTAAGCCGACAATCGTTTTTAATAGATACAGCGTGGCCATGTCCAAAACCACGGCACTGCAGCCAACTATAAAATAGCGGATGAATTGTGGCGAACAAAATTGTCGAATAGCCAAACTAATAAGTTGCTGAAAAAATCGTGGCAGCTTCATAATAATTAGCCGATTATTGACCTAGTTAAGGCCAAAAACTTGTAAATGCAACTTCTTGGCTGACTGATCGTCTAATTCTTTGTAAACCGCTCGGACCGTATAACGATAACGACCATTGGGTAAAGCAAATTCATCCACCACTGACAAACTCCAGAGCCCCTCATAACCAATCTTGGCAGAAATTTCCGCTAACTCAGCAACCAATACTTGGCGGTTAGCTAATTCAAGGTTAGCATCCAGACTGATCAGTTTTTGAGTTAATTCAACTGTCGCCGGTGTACTGCCAGAAGCAATCAAATAATTAATTAAAACATTGGCATCAATTTCAGCGGCCGCCATAATCTGACCGTTATACTTATCGGCTAACTGTACTAGAATACCTAAGGGCTGGCCGGCTAAGAGAATCTGCCAAGCAGCATAAGGATTAGCGACCGTCGGTATAACTTCCAATTTTGACCAAGTCAACTGATCGGCCCCAGTCCAAGACAAAAAACTAGAAACAGTCTGCCGTAATTGTTCCACCACTAAATCCTGGCCGGCCAATAACCAGCCCAAATGCTCGGCTTCTTCGTAATTATTATCAGAGCAACCAAAAACCTTACCAATTTCGAAGATCTGCAAATCAGGCACTTGTTTTTTAAGATATTCTCGTGATTGTTGGATTAAACTGGCCAGGATAGTCTGCCGCAAATCAGGATAATCCTCATTAATAGCATTCTGCGTACTAGCAATCGACCAAGGCAAATAATTGGTTTCTTGGTTATTGGCTCTAGTCACCATCGTCCACGATAAAACCTCGTCCCAGCCTTGAGCGACTAACCAATCACGCCAACGCTCTTTGGCTTTAGTTAAAGGCAAAGTAATTTCTGGAGTAACTGTTAGGGCTGGCAAAATAGCCGGAATTTTATCAAAACGATAAAGACGTAAAACTTCTTCGACTAAATCTTGAGCCATTTCTAGGTCGGTCCGCCAGGCTGGCACAGTTACTAACCAAGGGGTTGATTGATCATCAACCGTAAAACCAAGTTGCTGTAATATTTGTCGGCTTTGTTCAGCGCTAATCGTTACACCACCCATTTGAGACGCTAACCGTGGATCAAACTTAATTTCTATGGTCTCGGCTGGATTGGGATAATATTCAAATAACTGGCTAGCTACTTGACCACCCGTTTGGTCAAGTAATAAATTAACCAATAAATCAAAAGCGTAGTCTAAACCAGCTAGACTTAGATCTTTTTCTAATTTATTGCTAGCCTCGGTAACAATATGCAGGCGGCGCGAATTCTGCCGCACCAAGCTAGGATTATAGGCCGCCATTTCTAATAAAATATTAACCGTTTCTGGCTTAATAGCCGCATAATCAGTACCGACAATACCAGCTAGAGCAATAATTTCCCGACGATCACTAATTAATAACTCCCCGCCAACTAAATCAACCTGACTGCCGTCTAGAGTAGTAATTTTAGCTGCCCGATCATTAACCGACCAGACTACAGCACCATCAAGCCGATCATAATCAATTAGATGGGAGGCGTAGCCAGTCAAAACCATAACATAATTAGACAAATCAACAGCTAAATTAACACTCTTGATTTCGTAGAGTGCTAGATAATCAATCAACCACTGTGGTGATGGTTTAGCTACGGCCTTAGTCAACTTAACGGCCCGCACTCGACGAACTTGATCAGTATCAACCCGGATAGGTAAAGCAAAGTCAGTCGGTTGCCATGTTTTAGTGGCTGGTAACTTCAATGGCAAATTGAAATAGGCCGCAACTTCGCGAGCAATACCCAAAACCGAGAAACAATCAGCTCGATTTTGACGAACCTCTAAACCAATTAGAGTATCTGGTTGGCCATTATAATTAACCGCAACTAAGCTTTCTTGCATTAAGCCAATCATGGTTAGCGCCTCACCAACTTCGGTTGGCGTAGCCACTAAACCTGGAACTAATTGTTTAATCTGACTATAAAGTATTTTCATGATGATGGGGTTTATAACCTAAATTGCCGCCCAGTAAAGTGCGGATATCCGTAATATTGTGCCGAGCCATGGCCCAACGATCCAAGCCAAGACCAAAAGCAAAACCTTGCCACTGCTCTGGGTCAAGTCCAGCCATAGCTAAAACCTTAGGATGTATTAGACCAGCACCACCCATTTCAATCCAACCAACACCCTTACAAACCGGACAACCAACTCCTTGGCAATTAAAACATTGCATATCTGGGCCAACTCCTGGTTCAACCTCGGGATAATATTTATTGCGGAACCGAATCTTGACTTCGGGACCATAAACTGATTGGAATAGAGCGGTAAAAGTACCAAATAAATCAGCTAAACTAGCTTTTTCCATAACAACAACACCCTGATAATGATGAAAAATAAAGTGGTTGCTCTTGTTAACCGTTTCATTGCGATAGACTCGGCCGGGACAAACGACCTTGAACGGTGGCTTATAATTAGCTAATAAGCGGGCCTCAACTGATGAAGTCTGAGTTCGAAGCAAAATATTCGGCTCTTGTAAATATAAGGTGTCTTGCATGTCGCGAGCGGGATGATCCATTGGCACATTCAATCGCTGAAAACAGAATTCATCAGTTTCAATTTCGCGATCCTCCATTACGCTATAGCCCATTTTAACAAACAAATCATTGAGCTGACGGATAGTCTGAGTAATTGGATGCAAATGGCCCAGCTTAACCGGCTTCAAACTAATATCTTGGGCCTCTTTTTGGCAAGCCTCTTGGCGGCTAATAGCTGCCAATTCAGCCGCGCGACTATCTAATAATTCTTGCGCTGACTGGTGGGTAGCCTGCCAAACTGGACCTTGCTGCCGCTTCTCTTCAATAGCTAGGGCTGACAAAGCTTTAACCTGCTCTTTAATCAGGCCTTGTTTGCCTAAATATTTTTGCCAAACTGCACTTAAACCAGCTTCGTCAATGACAGCCGCTAATTCAGAACGCAATTGATCTAATAATTCATTGGGTAACATAGATTACATTGCTTTAGGAGCATTAATACCTAAAAGATTAAGTCCATTAACTAAAACTTGGCGAATGGCGGCGGCTAAACGCAGACGAAAAGCTTGTTCAACTGAGCCGATAATCCGCACACGCTGATAATAATCATTAAATTGCTGAGCCAGCTCAAATAAATATTTAGCTAAAACTGATGGATCGGCCTGTTGGCCAGCCTGACTAACGATTTGATTAAACCGTGACAGATTTAACAAAATTAATTTTTCTAAAGGTTCTGGCATCCAATCGTTAGTGGTTGATTCACCCGTAGCAGCGGCCTGCCGCAAAATGGCCGCTAAGCGAACAGCGGCGTATTGAATATAAGCGGCGGTATAGCCATCAAAACTCAAGGCCTGATTAAGATCAAAGGTAATTGGCTTGTCTGGACCAACTTTGACCATTTCAAATTTTAGCGCGCCAACGACAACTTGCCAAGCGGTCTGCTGGCGTTGCGCTTCGGTCCAATCGCTATGACGGCTATTAATTTCGGTTAATTCCTTATCTAATAATTCCTGTTTCAATTGTTCATAAGTAATAACATTACCTTGCCGCGAAGCCATCATGCCAGTTGGCAATTTGACAAAACTATAAGACAAGTGACGAATCGGCTGGTTAATACCCAGACGACGTAAGACGGCGGCTAATTGTTGGAAATAAAGACTCTGCCGCTCATCAATCACATACCAGGATTCAGCTAATTGATATTTTTTAAATTTATCTTGAGCCAGTGGCAAATCAGCCACTGGATAGAGGGCTGTGCCATCGCTGCGCAAAAATAGTAGAACTCCCAGCTTGTCGTCTTCTAAATTGGCTAAAACTGCACCCTGACTTTTTTCCAGGCGACCATCGGCTAGCATTGTTTCAACTAATTGCCGACCTTCATCCAGGTAATCACTTTCAAAAAAAGTCTGTTCAAACTTAATATCTAGTTGGCGATAAATTTCGTTAAATTGATCGACACTCCACTGTCTGGTTTCTTGCCAACGACCGTATTCTGGTTGTTGTTTGGCTTCTAGATGCTTCATAATCGCCCCAACCAAACCCTGACCAACCGGATCTTCAGGTAATTCCTGACTAGCCTGAGCATATAATTGCCCCAAATAATAACCACGATTTTCCGGAATTACTTGTCCATCAGGCTGTTGGTTTAATTTCCACAAAACTTTGGCTGCATGAATCCCAAAATCATTTAAATATGATACGGGAATGGCCCTGTAGCCAATAAAATTTAAGATCCGCTGAATGCTGTCGCCAAAAAATAAATTACGCAAATGACCGATATGATATTCTTTATGAGTATTGGCATTGGAATACTCAATCATAATTCGCTGGCCCTGCCCCTGATTAGAGCGACCATAATCAGCTAAAGTAGCTTCAATTTCAGCCAAAACTCCAGTAGCCACAAACTGGGAATCAAGACGCAAATTTAAATAAGGACCAGCCGCTTGCCAACCAGCAGTTAATGGACTATTAACCGCACTCAGCTTGGCCACCAAATCTTGAGCTAAGGCGCCAGGTGCTTGACCAATTTTTTTAGCAGCGGCAAAGCAAGGCCAGCTCAGATCGCCCAGCTCAGCTTGCGGTGGCACTATTAGATCAGCTGCCACAGCTAGTGGTTCAGCTAACTGGCCATTAATCAGCCCGACGATTTCTTCGATTGTCTGTTGGTACCAAGCCATATTATTTAGCAGTTGCTAAATACCAAAACTGTTTTTTGCCTTTCTGTAATAAAATCGGTTCAGTTGTTAATTTAATCACTGTCTGGCTATCTACGACAACCTGCTCGGCTAGTTTAACTCCACCTTGCTCAATTAGTCGACGCGCTTCACCACGACTAGTGACGGCCTTAATCTCTAATAATAAATCAATCAGCGGCCATTCAGCTTCGGTCAATTTAATGGTGACAATATCGGCTGGTAAAGCTTTCTGTTGAACAACTTTAATAAAATAATCTTCAGCTTGTTCGGCGGCGGCTTGACCATGATAGATACCAACAATTTCTTTAGCCAGGGCCATCTTGGCATCGCGCGGATTGTTGCCATCCTTGATAGCTTTTTCGTATTCTCCAATCTGATTTAGGGGCAACCGGGTCATTAAAATAAAATATTTGATGATCAAATCATCACCAATACCCATGACTTTGGCATACATGGTCTGTGGTTCATCGGCAAAATTAATAGTATTGCCCCAGCTAGAACTCATCTTGCGACCGTCAGTCCCTTCGGCTAATTCGGTCATAATAATATTCTGAGGTTGTTGACCGAAATGTTCTTGCAATTTACGGCCAGCCAGTAGATTAAAACGCTGATCAGTACCGCCAAGTTCAACATCGGCCCTAACCATAACACTGTCATAGCCTTGCATCAATGGATAAAGCATTTCCCGCAAAGATACTCGTGAGCCAGCCTCCAGGCGACGACGAATATTATCACGGCCAATAAACTCGGCTACTGAAAATTGATCGGCCTGCTCGCCAATCTGACCATAAGTTAATTTTCCCAGCCACTCGCTATTATAATGAAATTCACAGCTATCTAAATCAATCAGCTGGCCGGCTTGCTTTAAATACTCGGCCATATTTTCCTTAATCTTTTCTGGCAATAACATCGGCCGCTCGCTGTCCTTGTCCGAAGTATCACCAATAACGCCAGTAAAATCACCAACAATCAAGACAATTTGATGGCCTAATTGCTGCAAATCGCGCAATTTAAGCAAAGGAATGGACCGACCCAAATGCAGATTGGGACTGGTTGGATCAATACCCAGCTTAATCCGCAGCTGTTGACCGCTTAACAGCTTTTGGCGCAACTGGTCTTTGACAATCACTTCATCAACACCACGCTCAAGCAGCTCATCAATCAATTTTGGATCAATCTTAATCATATAATTAACGGCCGACTAGCGGACAAGACCGCTTAGCCAGCTCAATAGTCAGATTTTTTAATAATTCATGACGCGCTGCCAACTCATTGGCAGCACTATCAATTTTGATAGATAAACTAAACTTCAAACCAGCCGAGGTTAATTCTTCAAAATAAAATTTAGCGGTCACTGGCTTGGCTTGATATTTTTTAGCGACAATTTGACCAGCCGCTATCGCCCCTTTTTCAATCTCTTCCAAGTGACTGCCCGGTCCAGCCACGGCATTGATAGTCACTGTCCAATTTTTATCAGTCTGACCGCAACTAATAACTTTCTGATTAGCAAATAAGCGATTAGGCATAATAATCCGCTCACCGCTAGCTGCCCTCAGCCGAGTCGAGCGCCAAGAAATATCTTCCACCTTGGCCACCGTGCCATCATCCAATTTCAAATAGGCGCCAACCCGGACAGTCTTATCAATAATAACAAAAAAGGCAGCAAAAAGATTGGATAAAGTTTCTTGCAAGCCCAAAGCAATAGCCACACCAGCTACGCCCAAGCCAGCCCAAAGCGGACCAATATCAATCTGCCAAATCTGCCCGATAGTTAGCAAGCCTAAAATATAGATAACCGTCTGAACAGTCCTTTGGACAATCAAGCGCATGGTCGGATTGAGCTTGTCATCTTTGTGACGATTGGCCCAGCGCTTACTAAAACTAGCTGACCAACGAGCTAGTGACCAGGTAATTAGGACAACCAACAATGATAATAATAGATTTAGAAACCACATATTATTTAGTTATTTGCTGATTTAGGGTGGCTAGTTCAGCTTGCCAACCAGCTAATTTATTCTTTTCGGCTAAAATAATCTTCTCTGGAGCTTTAGCTATAAATTCAGGATTGGTTAAACGAGCGCTCAATTGTTCAATAGCCGCAGTTAATTCAGTAATCTTTTTGGCGGCTTTCTCCTGAGACCCAACTTGATCAATTTGACCAGACAAATAAAAACTAATCTGACCGCAAGCCCCAGCCAAGGAATTTTCTGAAGCCTGACCAGCACTGACAATTTCGACTTGATCCAAACCGGTTCGTAATTTCTTTAATAAATCTATCTGATTATTCAAAACCTCGGCTTGCTGACCGGCAATAACCAGGGCTGACAGCTTTTGGCTAGGCGCAATCTGCTGATAGCTGCGCAAATTACGGATTTCTGTAATTAACTGCTGGACCATAGTAAAAGATTCAGCATCAGACCAGTCACCACTCAGCGGTTCCGGCCATTTGGCAATCAATAACGGCTGGTCAAGGCCCAATTGCTGCCACAAAACCTCGGTAACAAAAGGAATAAACGGCTGCCATAAAATCAATAAATTCTTAAAAATATGGGCCAAAATATTAGCTTTCTGACTAGTCGGCTCCATCTTGCTAATTTCCAAATACCAATCAGCCAAATCATTCCAAGTAAAGTCGCGCAAAGCTTCGCCGGCTAAAGAAAATTCATAATGGCTAATGCGCCGGCCAACTGTTTCTGTTAATTTATCAAAACGGCTCAAAATCCAGCGATCAGCCAAAGTTGTCTGCGTTAAGTCTATATTATTTTGGACAAAAACTGTTTTATCAGGCAGTGTGGACAAAATATAGCGACCAATATTCCAAAGCTTATTAACAAAATTACGATAACTAGCAATCTTATCGGCTCCCAGGCGGCAATCGTTACCTGGGGTAATACCGATTAACAGCGATAAACGCACGGCATCGGTGCCATAAAGCTTAATCATATCTAAAGGATCCAAACCATTGCCCTTGGACTTACTCATTTTTTTGCCGTGTTCATCTAGAACTAGGCCGTGCAGATAAACATCCTTAAACGGCACCTCGCCCATGGCAAAAAGGGTCATCATCATCATTCGTGAGACCCACAGAGTTAAAATATCATAACCGGTTTCTAAAACTTGAGTTGGCTGAAATCGGGCCAAATCACCAATTCTTTGACCGTCAACTAAATTGTCTGGCCAGCCTAAAGTGGAAAATGTCCACATACCTGAAGAGAACCAAGTGTCTAGTGTGTCTGGATCTTGACGCCAGCCACTACCACTGGGCGCCACTTCGCCAACCACAATTTCTTCGTCTTTATACCAAACTGGAATTTGATGACCAAACCAAATCTGCCGGGAAATACACCAATCATGCAAATTGGCCATCCAATCCAAATAACGTTTCTGAAAACGTTCAGGCACAAATCTGGTTTGGCCTTGCTCCACCGCCGCCATGGCTGCTTGTTTTAACGACTTACCACCTAAACGTTCTAGGGGCTGATCAACACTAATAAACCACTGTTTGGATGGCAATGGCTCAATAGCGGTACCACAACGATAGCAAATAGATAAATTATTGGTAATCGTTTCTTGTTTAATTAAAAGCTGGCGCTGGCTCAGTTCGGCAACTACTAGTTGACGAGCTTCTTGAACTGGCAAGCCACTAAAGCGACCCAGGTTATCGGCCATTAAACCATCAGGAGTAATAACTTTAATTACGGCTAAATCATGTTTTTCTTTAAATTGCCAGTCGGTCATGGAGTGGGCCGGAGTAACACCGACAGCACCAGTACCAAAAGCCATATCGACAGCCCGATCAGCAATAATCTTAATCGTCAATGGCTGGCCGCAAAAATCAACCTGATAAGTTTGACCAATATACTCTTGATAACGTTCATCTTGAGGATTAACGGCCACGGCCGTATCGCCCAATTTAGTTTCTGGCCGAGTAGTGGCAATAGCTATTGGAAAATCGGCTGAATATTTAAAAGTATATAATTCAGTCGGCTGTTCTTTATAGTCAACTTCATCATCGGACAGAGTGCTTTGACAACGCGGACACCAATTAACCACCCGCTCACCGCGGTAAATCGCCCCCTCGTCATACATCTGCTTAAACATTGTCCGCACTGCCTTTTGCCGCGGTTCATCCATAGTAAAAGCCATCCGCGACCAATCTAGCGAGGCACCCATTTTCTTAATCTGGTGTAAGATGGTCTCTCTGGTTGGCCCGACAAATTCCCAAACGCGACGCAAAAACTCTTCCCGGCCATAATCATGGCGAGTCTTGCCTTCATTCTGATAAAGCAATTTTTCAACAACATTCTGAGTAGCGATAGCGGCGTGATCAGTGCCAGGTAGCCACAGCGTCCGATAGCCGCGGGCCCGATGATAGCGAATCAATAAGTCTTCAATAGCTAGCATGGCGGCGTGGCCTAAATGCAGTTTGTCGGTAATATTGGGCGGCGGTAAAACAATAGTATAGCTGGGTGCCTCAGCCGGTAAGGGTAAATTGTCTGGATTAAAAAAGCCGCTATCTAGCCAGCGCTGATAAATTGCCGCTTCGTAGTTTTGCGGTTCGTAGGTTTTAGCTAATTCAGTCATAAAAATCAATAGAAACTGCTGTTAGCATAACAAAAAGACCTTGGAAAAGCAAGGTGAAAAATTAGTCTCTTCATCTCAACCTTCTAAGCAAAACTAGAGTCAATCCATAATAAACCACAATAATTGCTATCCGCCAATTATCTGGCCACTCCACTATAAAACCGGCCCAAGGCCAACTAGCTAAATTAGCAATTATAGCTAATAAGATATTTAATAGCCAACCGGCTGGGACAAAAATAAAAATGCCAGCGCTCGGCCAAAGCCAGGCCAATGGGCTAGCCAGTAGAAGAAAAACCGTTAGCCAGGGCAAAGCCCAAACCACCAGCAAATTAGCTAATGGCGCAATCAAAGAAATTTGGCCGAATTGCCAAAAAATCAACGGCCAGGTCCAGACTTGAGCGGCCAAAGTAACGGCTAGATTATTACTAATCAGTGGTTGACGCAGTAGTGGTAAGTGCTGGAGCCATCTTTGCCACGACTCAGTCCAATAAATCAAACCAAAAACTGCAGCAAACGACAGGCT
>CAYVMB010000001.1:0-21874 GCA_964452435.1 uncultured Gammaproteobacteria bacterium | reverse complement strand
TTTCTTATTATTTTAGCCGCCATATCTTTTTTGATTTTTATTGTTAATGTTATGACGCATCCATTAGAAAATATGAAAATTCTTTGGGATTTATTTGGTGGTGCTATTGATGGTTTACTTTAGCTTATGATAATTTCTCATATGTGGCACAAAATAAAATATTTTTTTCATAATCAGTGGCGTCAAGTTAGTCCGAAACAAAAATATTTTATTATTGGACTTGTTTTGATATTGATTCTTACGCCATTTTTGGTCTTTGCTTTAGATATTGTTACTAAAGCCATTTTAAAAATATTGACTGGAGTTATTAGCCTATTAGTGTCCTTTTTTGGTAAACTTTTGGCAGTTGTTTTACATGTTTTAGTTTATGTGGCTCAATATAACAATTTTATTAATGAGCAGGTGGTTATTGAGGGCTGGAAAGTGGTTCGTGATGTCTGTAATATGTTTTTTGTTTTGGGCTTATTAATTATTGCTTTTGGTACTGTTCTAAGGTTGCAAAATTATCAGGCTAAAAGTTTACTTCGTAGTTTTATTTTTGGTGCCATCTTTGTTAATTTCTCTAAAACTATCTGCGGCTTAATCCTAGATTTTGCCCAGATTATTATGTTAACTTTTGTTAATGGTTTTAAGGATGTGGGGGCGGGCAATCTGACTGAAATGTTAGGTCTAACCGCTTTATTCGATGTTGTAGTCAATAATTCAAATACTGATGCAGTAGAAGGTATAGGCATTTTCATTAGTTATCTACTGGCTTTAGTTTATATTATCGTTGCCCTGGTAGTCATTTTAACTATGACTATTATGCTTATTCAGCGAGCAGTCATGATTTGGATTTATGTTATTTTATCACCTTTTCCCTATTTATTATCCGCTTTACCCAAAGCAGGTAAATTAGGACAAGCTAGTGGTCGCTGGTGGTCTGATTTTACTGGGCTAGTAATTACTGGGCCAATGTTGGCTTTTTTTATCTGGCTATCATTTTTTACCGCCTCTGGTAGTGGTATTAGCGAAAAACCAAAAGAGAAACAACCACCACCACCAAATGAAAACACCATCCAATTAACGGGTCGTGAAGTCGCAGTTGCTGATCCAAATAGTGAAGCTGATTTGACTAGCGACATTAATGCTGGCGTAACTCAATCTGGCACTGCTTCGGCAATTATTAAGTTTTTGGTGTCGATTGGTCTACTTTGGGGTGGCATGATGTTGACTAAGGAAACTAGCTCATTACTAGGCAATGTGGTTGGTGCTGGTATGAGCAATTTAAAAAATGCCGGTAATAAGGTCAAAAAAATTGGCACCAATATGGCCACTGGCGCAGCTAAAAATACAGCCAAATGGGCCGGTCGCAATGCCCTAAAAGGGGTTGGTGGGCTAACTTATGCTGCGAGCAAAAACAGTAATAGCAAGGTTGGTCAATCTTTGCAGAAAATTGGCAAGGCTGGACAAACCTGGGGTCAGGAATTAACCGAAGAACGTAAAAAAGAAAAGACCAAGAAACGCTTAAATACTCTAAAAAAGATAGGCCTGGGTGTTGGTGATAAGACCATGGGTGCTTTTAAGGATGTAGCCGATGACGACGTTGTCAAAACAGTGGGCAAAACCGTTAAGGGCGCTAAAACTTTCGCGGTTGGAACAGCCTTAACGGCGATGACTGGAGGATTAGGCTTAGTGGCACCAGCGGCCACTGGCATTCTTGGAACGATGGGAGTTATGGCTAGTGGTGCCGCTGGACTAGCTCAATCACCATTTAATAAATTTATTGGAAGGGGTATTAAAAAAATGATCGGCGGCACCACAGTGCCAGCCTATGAAGACGCTTATGACAAGCGGCATACAGCTATTAAAGGTGCAGCCACTAAGATGAACAGTGAACGCCAAACCGCCGCTGAGACTAGAGATAAAGTCAAGCAGGCTGCAGAAAAGGACTTCAGGGAAGGCAAAATAAGCAAACAAACATACGAAGGTAGAATGAAACGAGCCGATATTGACTATTCAACAGATGTTAAGAAGTCAATAAATGACTATAAAGACACCAAAGCACAGGCCAATGAGCAAATGTATGACAGATTTATTGATATAAGACAAAGCAGTTTGAGACAAAAGGGCAAAAACGCTAAAGCTGATGAAGAAAAAAATAAATATGAAGCAGAAGTTCAAGGAATAAATAATTCTAATTTATCTGCTGAGGCAAAAAAGAAAGCTCTTCTTAAAGCTAAGCAGGATTTTGCGGGTGGTGGCTCGATGAAAAATATTGGGGCTAATTTACCAATATTAACTGCTTGGCTAGCTGGTGGTACTGGTCTTAAAAATCTTGGACAAGGCATTGAAGATTATCATCCTTTTCAACTATCATCAGATGCGGCAGCCTTACATTTAAAAGATAACGAGGCGGCTCAAAATAGAGTTAAACAAATATCCCAAAGAACTGATCATGCTGCTTTACTAAAAGATTTAGGAGCTGGTGATTTTTCCGGAGGTCTGGCTGGTGTTACTCCTAAGCATAAAAATTTTTATGAGAAACTAACTGATAGTTCAAAACCAGCTGAAACCACTGGGGCTATTAATAACCTAGTTGGTGCTGTTAGCCAGGCTGATCCTAAGGAGAAAAAAGATCAAGACCTAGTAAGATCAATGCTACGCGGCATTTCTGGTTTTAAATTTAACGGTGGTGATGTTAGTCGACTACAGCCCTTAATTGATGCATTAAATACTAAAGCTGCTGGAACAGGAGGTAAGGTTGAGCAATATGATGATTATTTAAAGAGAGCTGTTAAGATGCGTCAAACCGATAAATCAGCTATCAATGGTGAAGGTGACGGTTCATTAAGGGTTAATTCTTTTGCCAGTGGTAAACATAAAACCAATATTATTGGCGCGGATTTTGACAAACTAAGTTCTTTGGGTGATTTAACTCCTGATATTAATACAGGTGAAGTAGTTGGCGCCAATATTGCTCCAGAAAAAATGGCTGCCGTGGCCAGTGAGCTAACTGGTTTAATTGACGGTGAATTGGCCGAGCTACAACAACAAGGTGCCTCAATGATTAACGAACCGCTTGATTCATTAGAACAAAAAATTAGCCAATTGCGTAGCCAACGGGCTAGTGCTTTACAGTCTGGCAACTTAGAAGAAGCCAGTTCAACTATGGCAGAATTAGAGCCACTATCCAGAGTTCGCGACTTGCGTGTCGCCAAAGAACGGCTAGCTGATCCAGCCAACTTGAACAATTTAAGTCTTAAAAATACTGGAGTATCTTTAAACAGCGCCACTGAAAGTCAAACCACTAATATGCATGAGGCGCTACACGGTTTTGGTCTAGATGATGAAAATTTAACCGAAGGTGTTGCTAAACAAATGACTAGCGGAGCCTATCATGTTGATGATGCTGCTGCTGTTGCGCAAAACATAAAAGACATAATGGCTCAAAAAAATATTAGCCAAGAACAAATTACCCCTGAAGACATTGCTCAAGCTATCAGTGGTATCCAGCCAGCTAGTCAGGCTGAGCAAATTATTGCCAAGGAGGGTGGCGAAACCATTATTAACAACGAAGAAACTACTATTAATCTATCCGGGAATGAGGCTAACAAAAAAATAAGTGAGTTGTCAGAAAATATTAAACAAAGACAAAGATTAGAAGATTTTCGTTATTTTAGGGGTCTAAATGAAGATAAAAAAGACCGACGTCGTGCCGAAAATATTGAAAAATCAGTTAAACAACCTAATAAACAATAAACTGCTATGCCTAACCAACAATATTTATTTGATTGTCTAGATAAGTTTTACGATTTACCGGATATTATAATCCTAGAGTTTAATCACCCTAGATATATTAAAATCATTGATGATATCAATAATGAATACGGCCTAGAGCTAAGTTTTTTGGCTATTTTGGTGGCTATTGGAGAACTTTATCCTGATAATTTAGCAGAATATTTAACCAAACGTTATGACCTTCCTGAATCTAGTGCTCAAAAAATAGCTGACAAACTTAACAACTTATATTTTCAGCCAATTATTGATCGTTTAGCGTTTTTTAACCAAGACCAAGAAAAGACTAAACCGACTCCTGAAGAAGAAAAAAATATTATTCTCAATTTATTTAAAGAAAATCTGTTGGTAGAAATTAAAAATTATCAACAAATTATTAGCGCGATCAACCAAAGAATTTTTGCTTGGCTCGATCGTGACTCATCAGCTCAAAGACAAATTGAAGCGGCCTTACTACAAAATCAAGAAAAAATTACCGAACAATCGCTGGTTATTAATAACGAAAAATATCCAGGAACGGTGACTAATTGGTTGCGCTGTTTTGTTATTGAAAAAGGAGCGGATAATTTTAATTCCTTAAGTATCTCTGAATTTCTGGGATTGTCAAAAAATGCCACCAATCTTTCTGATTTAGACAAAAAAATCTTACGCGCCCTTCTTAATGCTTATCGTAATATTAAATTTTTTCCTGAAAGCATGCCCAGCGACGATGGCACCGACTGGGCTATTATCCCGCTACCGGAAAAAAATATTTCTTTAGATGAATCTATCGACATAACGAACACCCAGGAAACTGAAAAAATTATTGATCCAGAAATGCAGCCACTAAAAATAGAAGCTGACTCAAAAATTATATCAACCAATCCAGAGAATATTAATAAAATCAATCAGCTGCAATTAATGTTAAAGCGCTACGGACCAGACAGTCTTGAAGCGCAAGCTATTTTAGAAGAAATTGCTAAACTTAAGAACAGCTAAAATTATGTTTGATTACTTGCAAAAATATCAACAAATTCCGGCTGATGTCCGCGCCAGGCTAGATACACCACTGATTAAAGCGACCATTCAACAATTAGAAGATACCTATCATCTTTCTTTGGCTGTCTTGCTAATAAAAATAATGGTTAAAGAGGTGCCAATAAGCCGACTGTCTTATTATCTTAGCGAAAGTAACGGTCTTTCTGGTGAACAGGCCCAAAAATTAACTGCTGAGTTACAAGCCAAGGTTTTAGTCGTTGTTCAAAATTATTTAGCTAAACCGCTTAATGCACCAATTGATATCAACCGCCTAGCTAAAAGCAACCAAATCAATAGTCTAGCTAGTACTAATAAACCAGCGATTGCTGCTGATGATTTTCAACCGGTTGATTTAGAAACTATCTTGAACAAATTAGTTAGTCAGCAAAAATTATTTAAGCAACCTGGCAAGATAAACCGTTGGCGCCAGCTGGCCAGAACTTTTTTGTTAGGGGTGCGCAATCAGCGTGCTGTAGATGATTTTCTGTCCCGTCCTTTTGATAATGGCGGTTTAGGTGTTTCAGTAGAGCAGGCCAATCAACTAAATCAAGATTTAGCTCAAGCCAAAGAATTACTTCAAAAATCAGCCAAACAACAAGTAACTGTTACAGCACCAGCTAGGCCAACCGATCAATTGATTGCTCAAGCGGTGGTTCGTGATTTTGAATCGGACCTACTCGCTAGTTTAAAAAAAATTGACCAACAACCACGTTTAGAGCTAAAAACAGAAAATGAATTAACAGCTCCACCACAAGCTGATACCAAGCTACTGGCTATCCCAAAACCACCAGAAGTCAAGCCCATCCCAAGTCAGCCAGAACAACCAGCCACTAGCTTGCTTCATGATTCGACTCCAACCATTGTCGTACCAATTGATCAACGCACTGCCGACAATAAAACCGGAAAAATTCGCATGGACGATGTTCGTTTTACCCCTAAAATACTGACTCCAATTGATGAATTAGCTAATCTAAATTTAAAACGTTTTCGTTATTTGGGTCACACTCCTGAAGAGCGGGCTCAAAAAATTAAAGACAAGCTAGACTTACTGGCAGAGTATGGCTATAGCAAGCGTTTACAAGGTCTTAGCGCTTGGCGACAGAGCCCGCTTAATCGTTTATATCTACAAATTGGCCAAAGTAGCATACAAAATTGTCAATCAGCCGAACAAATATTATCTGAGCAAGCCAAACAAGATACTGAGAGCTTAACTTTCAATGAGTTTGTCGCTATAATGAATTTAAACAAACAGATCCGTTTTTAATTATGCAGCAATTTACTGTCCCACAATTTATTGACGCCGAAGACAAAATAATCGGGCCAATTACTACTCGACAATTTATTATTTTATTGATAATGTCTGGCGTTCTTTTCCTAGAGTACAAACTTTTTGATTTTACTTTATTCTTGCTAGCCACATTGTTAACTGTTGGAGTATTCTTCACTTTTGCTTTTGGCAAGATTAATGGTCGTTCTTTCCATTATTTTTTACTTAACCTTATTCAAAGCCTCTTTATGCCTAAATTAAGGCTTTGGAATAAAAATTTTGGCAAAAATTTAGCCGAGGCTCAGTTTGACAGTAAAAATATTATTAAAGCTCAACCGCCAGCCGTTAAAAATCGCTTTACCTCATCCCGTTTGGCCGAGCTATCATTAATTGTCGATACCCGTGGTGCTTATAGCGGAGAAATAGCCCTAGCCGATGAACTAACTACTAAGTCTTAATATGGCCAGCCAGCAAAGGAATAATCCAGTCTCCACACAACGCTATCTTAAAATAGCCGACATCAAAAAAGATACTGTTATCATGAAAGACGGCACCCTGCGTGCTATCTTAATGGTTTCTAGTATTAATTTTGCTTTGAAAAGTGAAGACGAACAAGAGGCAATTATAGGTGGCTACGTCAGCTTTTTAAATAATCTAGATTTCCCCATCCAAGTAATTGTTCAATCGCGCGAACTCAATATCGCCAATTATTTAGAGTCAATGCGCAAGAAGGCCAATGAACAGACTAACGAACTGCTCAAAAATCAGACCCTGCAATATGTTGACTATGTCAGCCAGCTGGTTAGTTTGGGTAAAATTATGAATAAGCATTTTTATATTGTTATTCCCTATAATCCCATTTCCGACAAACGTAAAGGATTTTGGCAATCACTACTTGAAGCTTTCCGACCGATTGATGTTATCAATCTCAAAGAAGAACGGTTTATGGCTTTAAAAAAACACTTAACCGAAAGAATAGACAGTGTTACCAATGGTTTATCATCAATGGGTCTTAATGTTGCTCGCTTAGATACACAGGGCCTAATTGAATTGTTTTATAATGCCTACAACCAAGAGACAGCGGCCAATCAACCGCTTGATAGCGTTGAAAAAATCAATATCAACACTAATTTTTAAAACCTGCCATGTTTAATCTTCAAACAGACAAAAAACCCATAAATCCAAATAAGGCTAGTGGCAATATTAATTTTTTAGACAAGCAAACCTCAGCTGCTCTTGACCAGCAAGCCATATTAGCTCAAGAATTAATTGAGCAAGAAAAGGCCTATCGTTATGGCGTAGTCAATATTAGAGATTTAATTGCTCCAGCTAGTCTGGAAATTAAACCAAAATATTTATTGCTTAACGGCCAATATGTCAGCACTATTTTTATTGTTGCTTATCCTCGCTATATTAGCGTTGGCTGGTTTGCTCCAATCTTGAATCTCAATGAATCATTTGATATTTCCATGTT
The DNA here is from genome assembly GCA_964452435.1 of uncultured Gammaproteobacteria bacterium. Lineage (GTDB taxonomy): Bacteria > Patescibacteriota > Patescibacteriia > Patescibacteriales > Patescibacteriaceae > UBA1359. The sequence continues at coordinate 14,339 of CAYVMB010000001.1, read as the reverse complement.
TTTCTACCCGATTAATTCGGCAATTGTTTTAAAACAGTTAAAAAATAAAGTTGGTGTTCTAGAGGCTCAGATCAGCGCTGATATTGATCGCGGCAATCCACGTGATCCGCTTAGAGAAACTGCCCTGCGTGATGTTGAAGCTTTGCGTGATTCATTGACCCAAGGAACAGAAAAATTTTTCCAATTTGCTCTTTATGTAACAATTTACGCTAAAACCGAAGAAGAATTAAATCAGCTAGCTAATAGCATGGAGGATTTATTTGGTTCACGCTTAATTTATTCCAAAAAAGTTTTTTATCAAGCTGAACAAGGTTTTAGCTCTACTTTGCCACTCTGTGATGATGGCCTAAATATTGCTTTTAACATGAATTCGTCGCCGGTAGCTTCTTCATTTCCCTTTATTTCCAGCGAATTAACTAGCGATAATGGAATTCTATATGGTATCAATCGCCATAACAATAGTTTAATTTTATTTGATCGTTTTAGTCTACCCAACGCTAATAACGTGGTTTTTGCCACCTCTGGTGCTGGTAAAAGCTATGCTATTAAATTAGAAGTTCTTCGGACAATGATGATGGGCACTGATGTTATTATTATTGATCCAGAATATGAATATAAAGAACTAGCCGAGGCTGTTGGCGGCACCTATATTAATATTTCTTTAGCTAGCGAGGCTAAAATTAACCCCTTTGATCTACCGCGACCAGTTGGTCAAGAATCTAAAACTGAAGATATTATTCGCAGTGGCGTTATCACGGTTAAAGGCTTGGTTAGAATTATGCTAGGCGCATTATCCTCAGAAGAAGACTCTATTATTGATATGGCTCTTCTGGAAACTTATGCCAAAAAAGATATTACTCCAGATAGCGACTTGAGTCAGGTTGAGCCACCAACCATGAAAGACTTACAATATATTCTAGAGGGTATGGAGGGCGGTGAGAATCTGGCTCTACGTCTTAAAAAATATACTGAAGGAACTTTTTCTGGACTATTTGCTAGTCCGACTAATGTTCAAATGGATAATCAAATGGTGGCCTTTTCGGTCCGTGACTTAGAAGACGAATTAAGACCTCTGGCTATTTACACTATTGTTAATTATATTTGGAATGTCGTACGCAGTGAACTTAAAAAACGCATTCTAGTTATTGACGAAGCTTGGTGGTTAATGCAAAACGAGGATAGTGCTAAGTTTATTTACGCCTTAGTCAAACGTTGCCGTAAATATTATCTAGGAGTAACAACCATTACTCAAGATGTCAATGATTTTTTACTATCGCCATATGGCAAGGCTATTGTTACCAACTCAGCCATGCAAATCTTGTTAAAACAATCGCCAGCGGCTATTGATTTAGTCCAAAAAACCTTTATGCTAACCGAGGGGGAAAAATATTTACTATTAGAAAGCGGTGTTGGTGAGGGCATTTTCTTTGCCGGTAATAAACACGCGGCTATTAAAATAGTCGCCTCATACATGGAAGATCAATTAATAACTTCCAACCCCGAGCAGTTATTACAGATTGAGAAACAAAATCAAGCCGAAGCTGCCGCCGAGGCCGAACAAATATCTAAATAATCAACTTTATGAAATTTTCTCCAAAAACTATTAATTGGTTAATGATCAGCGGAGTTATTCTAATTCTAGTAATTCTACTTTATATTCTTTTTAGTGGTAAGCTTAATCTAAATTATCAATCTCCTGGTCAACAACCATCACCTACCACAACGATTGAGCAACCTACTCAATCGGAGCCACAAACTTTCTCTACTGCACAATTAGCAGCTAATCAAATCATTCTAGATGATCGTAGCCGCCTAGAGGTTGAACTAGAAAAAAAGGCTGGGGCCTTTGTTGAACGCTGGGCTAGTCTGTCTAGTCAAGATAATTTTAGTAACTTAGAGATCCTTAAGAATGGCATGACCCAGTCGATGATTACCTGGACCAACCAATATATTACTGAGCAATCTACTAATAAAAAACTAGATAATTATATTGGCACTCAGGCCCAGGCCATTGTTACTCAAGGAACTTTAAGTTCGACTGCTGCCGATTCTTTTAAGGTTAATGTTAAAATTCGTGGCCAAGAAACAGTTGCCACTATGGCTAGTCAGCCCAAAAATTTCTATCAAGACTATGAGCTGATCTTAATCAAAAATGGCACTAACTGGTTAGCTGATAAATTAACTTGGCAAGATCGACAATATCAATAATTAAAATAAAATTATGTTAGGAGGGGGACAAAAAGCCCGTAATGGGGCTTTTTTATTGGATTTGTTGTGGCCAATAGCCTGTTGTGGTTGTCAACAACCAAATGTTTGGCTTTGTAATAATTGTCGGCAGCAACTAATTGCTGATTGGCATTGGCAGCAATTAGCAGTAGACAAAAATTCAAGCTTAATTAATATTAATTATTGTGCCAATTATCAACAACCACTATTAAATAAGTTGCTAAAACTAACAAAATATCAACGTTTGACTGAGCCGGGAAAAATTTTGGCCCTTAATTTTGCTAATTTTGTCCAACAAACTATTGCTCGAGAACTTTGGTTTTCTCAATCAATTATTACCGCTATTCCTTTAAGCCGCCAGCGTTTTAATTGGCGAGGCTTCAATCAAGCCGAATTATTAGCTAAAACCCTGGCTAAAATTAACCATCAACAAATTATTAATTGCTGGCAACGCCAACAGCGTTTGCCTCAAGCTCGGCTATCTAGAAACAGACGTCTAATTAATTTAACGGGGACTTTTTCTTGGCCCCAGCAATTAACTAAACAAAACATCATAATTATTGATGATGTGGTCACAACCGGTGCCACCCTAACTCAAGCGGCTAATTGCCTTAAACAATCTGGAGCTGGTGAGATTAGGGGATTAGTTTTAGCTCATTAATATGAAGAAACTGGTTATTATTTCTTTGTTTAGTTGTTTAGCTGGGTTGCTAATCATTTTTAGCGCAACCATTAATCAATCAAAGCCAACAACTACATTACAAATAAATTATCTAAGCATTGGCCAAGGTGATGCTAGCTTAATCAACACCGCCACTGGTGAACATGTTTTAATTGATTGCGGACCAGACCGACAAATTTTAGCAGCGCTTAATCACCAATTAAAATGGTGGGAAAAACATTTAGACACAGTGATTATCAGTCATGATCACGCTGATCACTGGGGTGGCTTGCCTTATTTGATTAATAAATATTCAATCAAAAAAATTATTCTAGCTAAACCGCCTAAATTATCAGCTGAATTATCAACAATTTTAAAGATTGCTCAACAAAAAAATATTACTATTGTCGATATTCAGGCGCCAGCAACTATTAGTTTGTCTGATGGTAGCCAATTAACGGTTTTATGGCCCGATGAGCAACAATTACTTAAATACCAAAACAATATTAATAATCAATCTTTAGTTATCTTGTGGCAATATGGTCAAACTAGTTTTCTTTGGACAGGTGATTTAGAAAACGAAGCAGAGAATGAGTTGTTAGCTAGCCAGCCACCTAGACGACCAATTAATATTATAAAAATCGCCCATCACGGTTCCTGGACTGCTACTGGTTTAAATTGGCTTAATTATTGGCAGCCCACCCTGGCGGTTATCAGCGTTAGCGCTAACAATCAATCTGGCTTGCCTAGTCAGCTGATTGTTGATCGCTTGCGACATCTGGGAATTCGTCTGTGGCGAACCGATCAATTGGGTAATTTTACTATCTTGAGTAATGGTCAAGTTATTTGGCGCTGATATTGGCCACAAAACATAATTTGGCAAAACCACTATAGTGGTTTATAATAAAGACAAACCGCTATTGTTAGGCGGAATTATTGTTGAAAAATATGGCCAAAAAAAGGCAGGAACGCACCTTGGTTATCGTCAAGCCAGATGCCCTGAATCGCAGCTTAGCCGGAGAAATTATTCATCGCTTTGAACGCAAAGGACTAAAAATAGTTGGTCTTAAAATGATGCAACTAGATAATACTATCCTGTCCGAGCATTATGCTCATCTAACCGATAAGCCATTTTTCCCACGAATTGCTAAATTTATGTCCGATTGGCCAGTTATTGTTATGGCCCTAGAAGGCATGGAGGCGGTTAATAGTGTTCGTTTGCTAGCTGGAGAAACTCTAGGTCGTAAGGCTGATGCTGGTACTATTCGTGGTGACTTTTCTATGAGTATCCAAGCTAATGTTGTTCATGCTTCCGATAGCGTTGAAAATGCTCACAAAGAATTAGCTCGCTTTTTTAAGTCTGAAGAATTATTTGATTGGGATCGCCTAGATCTACAAGCAATTTATGCTGAAGGTGAGGGTGATGACGAGGAGGAAGAATAAATAGGCGGCTACTCTGGCCGCTCGACGGGCTATCGTATAGTGGTAGTACGCGTGCATGGGGTGCATGTAGTTCCGGTTCGATTCCGGATAGCCCGACTATGAACAAACCTTCTATTAAAAATCAACAAAAATCATATCAACCGCTACTAATTACCGCCGCCGGATTATTAGTATTAATTTTTATTTTGACTGGTCTGATGAAAAATATCCGTCGAGTTTTTAGCGTTAAACAAGAGATTAGCCAATTACAAACGGAGATCAGTCGTTTAGATAAAAAAAATCAAGAAATTGAAGGCCTAGTTGATTATCTTAATTCTAAAGAATTTCTGGAAGAAGAGGCCCGCTTAAAATTTGATCTACGTCAACCAAATGAACAAATAATTGTTATTAAACAACCAGAATCAACCAGCCAGACCAACGAGGCAGCTGGTTCAATTTTTGATTTACCGGCACCAAAAAAGGATAAAGTAGCGATTAGTCACAACCCTAATTTGTGGTTCAAATATTTTTTTACTAAACGATAGCCAGCCATAACAAAAACGCCCTGAGGCGTTTTTTAATTATTGAGCCCATGGTCGGATTCGAACCGACGACCTTTCCCTTACGAAGGGACTGCTCTACCAACTAAGCTACACGGGCCTTAATTATGAGCGGGTGAGCGGAATCGAACCGCCCTCTCAAGCTTGGGAAGCTGGCATAATAACCACTATACGACACCCGCCAAATCAGCATTATTAATGTTTGGTAGCTCACTTAAAATATGCTATAATTTCATTATAAAGATAAAGCTTTTAATCCGTCAACTTATGAACCCAGCTCGGTGTAATATTTTTTTATTAAAAATTAGCAGTTACTTGTTAGTTGCTATTAGTTTGTTAATAAATTTTGCTCAGCCACTACCAATTTCAGCGGCCTCTTCTAGCTCAACAACCAGTAATAATCCAACCGGCAAAGCTAGTTGGTACGATTTTAAGCCTGGTCTCTTTGCCGCATCTACTATTTATCCGCTAGGCCAAAAAGTCCGAGTTTATCATTTAGCTAGCGGCAAAACAGTTGACGTGGTTATTAACGACTATGGTCCTGATCCCAAAATACACCCTGACCGAGTAATTGATTTACAAAAAGAAGCCTTTCTAAAATTAGCCACCCTGGGCACTGGGGTTATCACAGTTCGCCTAGAACCATTGTCAGCCAATGTTTCTAGCACCCCGGTGGTACGAGCAGTCAGAGACTTGGCTAAAGAAAAGCTAGCTCTTCAACAATTTACCAAGAAATATGGTCGTTTACCTAAAAACTCCACCGACTGGAAGACTCTTAACGACCTGGCCTATTCCACCAAGTCAACTAAAACGGTGACTGACTTTCAAAAACTAGATATTGCTAGCCAAGATGCCGCTTCAGTAGTTATTTTAGATGCTGATAATAACCAGATTCTTTGGCAAAAAAATGCTCAAAAAATCGTCCCGATTGCCAGCTTAACCAAAATGGTCGCTGTTAAAACATTTTTAGATACCAAGCCCAATTTAGAAAAAATAGTAATTTATGATCGCCAGGACGAACAAGAGATTAGCAAATATTGCTCGCTAGAAGAGGCAGCACTATTAAAACTAAAAAATGGCGATCAGCTCAAGATTAAAGATTTGGTTTATTCATCTTTGGTTGGTTCGGCTAATAATGCTGTAGAATCTTTGGTCCGTATCAGCGGCCTAAGCCGTTCCGAATTTATTAAACGAATGAATGCTAATGCTAAAAAATGGGGGGCTATTAATACTAAATTCATTGAACCAACGGGCCTATCAACTAATAACGTTAGCACAGCTAAAGATTATGCTTTAATTCTTAAAGCAGTTAGCCAGGACGCCAATATTAAAAATATTAGCACTACTGCTATCTATAAATTTACTACTATCAATACCAAGCAATTACACACTATCAAAAATACTAATAAATTATTACGCGAAGGGCAATTTCCTCTACAATCATCGAAGACCGGCTATTTAGTAGAAGCTGGACATTGTCTAGCGATGACCGCCCAAAATCAAACCTCTAAACAAAAATTTATTGTTGTTACTCTGGGCTCACCCAGTTGGTCTAAAAGCTATGAAACAGCCAGTCAAATATTAACAACTGCTTTGAATTAGCCACCATCGCTATGATTAAATTTCATCAGGCCAATAAATTCTATCCTCCGCAAACTAGGGCGCTAGATAATTTGACCTTAAATATTAATTCCGGAGAATTTGTTTCAATTGTCGGCCAATCGGGGAGTGGAAAAACCACTATGGTTAAATGCTTGATTGGTGAAGAGCGCCTAGATAGCGGCCAAATAATCGTTGGCGACTGGAACATCACCAGACTATCCAGCAATGAAGTACCTTATTTACGCCGACAAATCGGAGTAATTTTCCAGGATTTCAAATTATTGCCCAAAAAAACTCTAGCAGAAAACGTGGCTTTCGCTCTACAAGTTTGCGGCAAATCATCTAAAAAAATTAATGCTATTATCCCACAATTAATGAAAATTGTTGGTTTAAGCGAACAAATGGACCGTTATCCTCACGAGGTCTCAGGTGGCGAACAGCAAAGAACTGCTATTGCCCGAGCTTTAGTTTATCAACCAAAAATCTTATTAGCTGATGAACCGACTGGTAATTTAGACTCAATCAACGCCGAAGAAATTATTGATCTCCTACAAAAAATTAATAAATTCGGCACGACCGTTATTCTGGTCACTCATAACCGAGAAATTGTTAATAATCTTAACAAGCGAGTTTTAACAATTAGCGACGGTCGTTTAATTAGCGATCAAGCCAGAGGTAAATATCTTATTTAAAAACTATGTTCTTATCCCTAAGTAGAATCGTTAAATTTGGCTTTCAAGATGTCTGGCGTAATTTTTGGCTATCTCTAGCCACAATCATGATTCTAATCCTAACCTTATTTTCAGTTAATCTTTTACTATCTTTAAAAATTATCGGCCAAGCTGCGGTTGACAATCTTAAAAACCGAGTTGACATCTCTATTTACCTAAAGGAGGGGGCCTCTGAAGATAAAATTCTTAATCTCAAGGCCCGTCTAGCTAATTTGGAAAATGTTCAAGAAATCAGCTATGTATCCCAGGCCGAGGCTTTAGAATCATTCCGCCGGCAACACCAAGAAAATCCAGAAATTTTACAGGCCTTGCAAGAATTAGATAAAAATCCCTTAACCTCAAGTTTGACCATTAAACCACGCGATCCTGATCGCTATAACCAATTAATTGAAGAACTAAATCAAATTCAAGATCCGCTAATCGGTTCACGAAATTTTCAAGATAATCAAACGCTATTAACCAAGATTAATAATATTACCAGTAAAATAAACGATATAGCCATAGTTATTAGCTCTATTTTCATGCTAATTATGCTCTTGGTTATTTTTAATTCGGTAAAATTAGCAATTCATAGCCATCGCCAAGAGATTGCCATTATGAAGTTAGTTGGTGCTTCCAATTTCTTTATTAAAGCACCATTTTTATTCTCTAGTTTAATTTATACCATCGCTGGCGTTATCTTGACTGCCGTAATTTTTTATCCCTTTCTTAATGTCTTGCAGCCCTATTTAGACACCTTCTTCTTTGGTTATAATATTGATTTACTGGCTTATTTCAACCATTATTGGTGGCAAATTGCCGGCTTGCAATTACTGGGTATTGGTGCTGTTAATTTATTAGCCAGTTATATTGCTGTTGGTAAATATTCACGTATTTAATATGTTGAGTCAAACTCAGGAAAAATTAATTAAATCTTTACAGAGCAATAAGGGTCGAGCCAAAGCTAACCTTTGGCTAGTTGAAGGTCAAAAATTTCTAGAATTAGCTGGTCCCGCTATCCAATTAACTTTTACCGCAACCGATACAGCTAGATTTCGCCAGCTAACCACTACCGACAGCCTACCAACTATTGCTGCTATTGCTCGTCCGCCACAATTTGAGGCAGACGACATTAAAAAACAAAAAACTATTCTAGTTTTAGATAATATTCAAGATCCTGGTAATTTAGGAACGATTATTCGCTTAGCTGGTGCTTTTGACGCCGGGCTAATCCTTGTAAATTGCGTTGATCCTGGTAACCCTAAAGTAATTCGTTCTTCGGCTGGCGCTATTTTTAAAACTCCCTGGCTAGCCCTGGACTGGCCAGTAGCTAATAAATTTATACAGGAGTTAAATCGACCGATTTATCGCCTAGAAAATACTTCTCAAGCCAAAGCTATCAATCTAAAAAACAAAACGTTACCGCAGGAAATATTACTGGTTGTCGGATCAGAAGGCCAGGGGATTACCTTACCAATTAACGGCCAATCATTGTTTATTAAACACCAGCCCTGGATTGACTCAATCAACGTAGCAACGGCTGTAGCCATTGCTTTATTTACCCGCTATCAAGATAAAGCTATATGAACAAAAATTTTGAACAACAAAGCCTACGAGCTATTCAATACGGTTGCGGTAAAATGGGCAAGCTAATTTTAAAATATCTTTATGAGAAAGGAGTAGCTATTGTCGGAGCTATCGATAGCAACCCAACTTTAATCGGTCAAGATATTGGTGAATTAATCGGTTTAGAACAAAAATTAGGCGTAACTGTTAGCGGCAACCCAGAAGAAGTTTTTGCTAAACAACCAGCTGATATTTGTATTGTCGCTATCGGCAGCCTGATGACCGAGATGTATCCATTGCTGACCATACCCTTAAAATACGGGGTTAATACTATTACCACCTGTGAGGAGGCCTTTTTCCCTTGGACTACTTCGCCAGAATTTAGCAAGCGTCTTGATCTGTTAGCTAAAAATAATTATTGTACTTTAACCGCTAGCGGTTATCAAGATGTTTTTTGGGGCAATTTAATTACTGTGCTAGCTGGGGCTAGTCAAAAAATAGTCGCTATCGAAGGACAATCTAGCTACAACGTTGAAGATTATGGTTTAGCCCTAGCTAAAGTTCACGGAGTTGGTCTACCGGCTACAGAGTTTGCCGATAAAATTGGCCAAGCCAATGTCTTGCCATCATATATGTGGAATAGCAGTGAGTGGTTAGCCGCTAAACTGGGTTGGACGGTTAAAAATATTAATCAAAAATTGACCCCGGTAATTGCTGAACAACCCACGCTTAGTAATTTATTAAACAGAACTATCACGGTCGGCGAATGCTTAGGCATGATCGCGACTGTTGACGTAGAGACTAACGAGGGGCCAATTATTCAGGCTAAAAGTATTGGCAAGATTTATGGTCCAGCAGATCAAGATACTAATGATTGGACTATCAAGGGCCAACCAGATATTAGTGTTAAAATATCCAAACCAGCCACTGCTGAGCTAACTTGTGCCACCATTGTTAATAGAATCCCGGAAATAATGGTCGCCAACCCCGGTTTTATGACCACTCACAATTGGCCAAGTCCTAGCTATCGCGGCCGAGTCCTAGCCAGCTATTTGCCAATAAAATAACATCGCTATAAAGCGATGTTAAGCTGCTCGGGGACAGGGGTTCGAACCCCGATTAATGGCTTCAAAGGCCACTGTCCTACCGTTAGACGATCCCCGAAAATCTTTATCAATATAACGCAATCAATATATTTTGTCAAAATTAACCAATTTTTAAATGTCCAAATTTTACCGTTTATTGCTAGCTGTTAATTTTCTTTTGGCTATTATTTGGCCCAATAATCTGCTGGCGGCTAACCCAGATAAAGATATTGCCCTAGCTGAGCAACGAGCAACTATCAGTGCTATTAGCCAGGCCCTACCAGCTATTGTCAGTATTACAGTTAATGAAACAGTCAATCAAACGATTAATGGCCAAGAAATTAAACAAAAAATTAAACGTGGCTCTGGAACTGGCTTTATTATTTCTAGCGACGGCCTGATCCTAACCAATCGTCATGTAATTAATCAAACTGGGGCTAACGGTGAGTATCGGATCCGCTTTCAATCAGGTAAGGCCTATTATGCCCAATTAATTGGTAAAGATCCGTTAAATGACCTAGCTATCTTAAAAATTTTTGATAAAAATCTACCAACAGTTCAATTAGGCGATAGCCAGCAACTAGCTATGGGCACAACGGTTATTGCTATTGGCAATGCTTTGGGCCGCTACCAAAATAGTGCTACTAAGGGTATTGTCAGTGGTATCGGTCGCAATTTAAGTGCCACTGATAATAATGGTCAAGATGAATTACTAACCAATGTTATTCAAACTGACGCCCAAATTAATCCCGGTAACTCAGGCGGTCCATTAATTGATTTACACGGTCGAGTAATCGGCATTAATGTCGCTCGCGACGCCGGCGGTGATTCTATTGGTTTTGCTATACCGATTAATGATGCCAAACCGGTTATTGATAGTGCTAAAAAAATCGGCCGCATTATTAGACCAAGGCTTGGCGTTAGTTATTTAATGTTAGACGAAGACTTGGCGATCGAAAAAAACCTAACCATCAAACAGGGTTCTTTGATTAGCGGTAGCAATGACCAACCAGCGATAACCGCTGGCTCCCCAGCTGAAAAAGCGGGAATACTACCAGATGACATTATTCTAGAAATTAATGCTCAAAAAATTGATGACCAAAATAGTCTTTTACAAATTATTCAAAAATATAAACCTGGTCAAACTATCGGTTTAAAAATTCAGCGTGGCCAGAAAAAAATAATTCTTAGGGCTACTCTAGACGAATTTCCCAATAATTAACTTTATGAACAAACATTTTGATCTAATTACCATCGGCGGGGCAACTGAAGATATCTCAGTTATTATTAGCGACTACCGACTAATTGATAATCAAAAAGAAATTTTAGCCAAAAAATTATTAGCCATTGAATATGGCGCCAAAACTATTGTTCAAGAAAGTTTTGTCGAGTACGGTGGTGGGGCAGCTAATCTAGCGCTAGCAGCTCAACGTTGCGGCCTGCGGGTAGCCAGTTTGATTGCTATTGGCGACGACCGCCGTGGACAAGATATTCTTGATAATTTAAAAACTAATCAAATAAATACCTCCCTGTCACAAGTTGTTCCCAGACAACAATCAGCTTTATCGGTCATTTTAATCGGACAAGATGGTGAGCATACAATTATTGCCTATCGTGGTGCTAATGACTGGCTGTCTATTAAGCAATTAGACGCTAAACAATGGAATAGTCCTTGGCTATACATCTCATCGCTGAGTGGTCAAAAATGGCTCAAAAATTTAACAGCCCTATTTGGTAGCCACAAAAAAATCGCTTGGAATCCTGGGCAAGCTCAATTAACTCTTGGCCTCAAAAAACTTCAACCATTCTTAGAAAAAACTGAATTGTTAATCCTTAATCAAGATGAGGCTTTACAATTATTAGCCAGTCACCAATCAGAAAAACAGCAGCTAAACATCTATAGCCAAGATATTGAACAATTAATTAAACGACTATGGTATTATGGACCAAAATTATTGGTTATAACCGTTGATTCGCAAGGAGCTTGGGCTTATGATGGCCAAAAAATGATTCACCAGCCAGCTTATCCCATTAAAAAAATTATTGACACAACTGGTGTTGGCGATGCTTTTGGCGGCACTTTATTAGCTAGTTTAATAAAAACTGGCAACCTTAAAAAATCACTACGCTGGGCTGCCAAGCAATCAGCTTCAGTTTTGACCCAACGAGGGGCTCAGTCTGGGTTACTTAACTTAAGCAAAGCAATCCACTAAAATATGCCGGAATTACCTGAGGTTCAGACCATCGTTAATGACCTTAGACCATTGTTAGTAAATAAATTCATTATACAGATTGTAACCACCGATAATCGGCTAAGTAATTTAGTTAGCACAAAAAATCAAACATTAATTAATAACCAAAAAATTGTTGATTTATTTCGACGAGCTAAAAATCTAGTCATCCAGCTAGCTAATAATTATTATCTGGTGGTCCATTTAAAAATGACTGGTCAATTGATTTGGCTAGGTAACGGTCAATGGTTGGCCGGCGGGCACCCGACCAAAGATTTAACTACCAACTTCCAGCCAGAGTGGCCCAATAAATCAACTCGAGCTATAATTAAATTATCCGACAATAGCCAATTATTTTTTAACGATATTAGAAAGTTTGGCTGGTTAAAGCTAATGAGCACTCAAGAATGGATTAATTATCAAGAATCATTGGGCATAGAACCTTTAGATGGCCACTTTTCTTTAATCAAACTACAATCAATTTTAGCTAAAAGACCAAAGTCAAGACTTAAACCACTACTGTTAGACCAGCATTATCTGGTTGGTTTAGGCAATATTTATGTAGATGAAAGTCTTTTTGCCGCTAGATTAAAACCTGATCGTTTAGCTGGCAGCCTTAAAACATCAGAGATTAAAAAACTCCAACAATCTATTATTAGCATATTAACTCAAGCTGTGGCCAAAAGAGGAACTTCCTTTAGCGACTACCGTGATGGACGAGGCCAGCGCGGTAATTTTTCACAACAATTACAAGTTTACGGCCGATCACAACAAAAATGCCTAATCTGCGGACAACCAATTACTAAAATAAAATTGGCCGGCCGAGGAACTCATTTTTGCTCTAATTGCCAAAAGTAATATAAAGCTTGGCCAACCATCAGCTATTTGCTATAATTAAAATGATTTTAAATTAAAAGTAATAAAATAAATTACTAATAATATGAACCGCCGCTCACATTGTCTTATTGTTTATTTATTATTGGCTGGCTTGGTTACTCTGATTAAGCCAACCATGGCGGCTCAAACAAATTCTTTTGACGGTTCATCTCTAGGTAACGGATCAAGCAGTCTAAAAAAAATTCCTACCTCGACCAATCCCAGCACCCAAACCCAACTTAGCCCTGATGCCATCGCTATCAGGGTATTTGATAATTCTCAAAACCTAACCCCTCGGGCTTGGTACAGTAAAAATATTGGGGCCCAAAGATCTTTACAGTCGCTGTTGGTTGATGGTTATGATGCTGTTAGGGATGATCGAACAGTTTATGTGGCTGCCGCCAATATTGAGCCCTGTGACGGAGAAGCATCTGCCGTCAATTGTCTAAAACCAATCATGGTAATCATTTCTTTTAATCAAAATATCTCTAACGAAACTATTGATATTTTTGGACAAATATTAGCTAATTGGCGCTTTAATCAAAATATTAACAGTCAACCTGGCGTTTGCTCTAATAGCGCCGCCAGCTTAAATTGCCTATCTAATCAAGACTGTCCTAGCGGTCAGGTTTGTGATAGTTTGAAATCGAAAATTATTAGGGATACGAAACGCTTAATTGACTTGTCGGCAATCAAAAATAAACTAGAACAATATCGCGACGCTTATCAGCGCTATCCCAGTCTGGAATCGGGGACTTATTTAGCCAATAAAACCCTATCAGTTTGGCCAAGCTGGCAAAAAACCCTAGCTGTTAAACTTGGCTCAGCTTTGTCAATCGACCCAATCAATAAGCTAGGCACTACTACGGCCGGTTTTAACCAGGTTACCGGCTGGAATGAACAACAACGATCATTCGTCACCACTTGGCCAAGCCTACCGGCTAACAGTCGTGTTTATCAATATGAATTTATCCATAATACACACTATGTTTTGTGTGCTAATTTTGAAACTAATTATCAAAACATCCTTAACTATACTTGCGCCAGCAGCCACGAAAACCAGGGACCAGTAATTAACTGTTCAACCATGCGAACAGCGGCCGGACAACCTTTTACGGCCTATGCTGATATTTTTGACAACGAGGGTGACGGGCTTAATCCTAATGTTACCTATAGCCAGCTGAGCGTCAGCGGTTGGTCGCCATTAACTCTCGAATTAGTAAATCACAATCAACAAATTAAGATTACTGCTGCCGCTGCCGGACCTGATGGCCGCTACGATTTAGTACTTAATGCCCAAGATAGCCTGGGGGCCACTACTAGCAAGACTTGTACCATAATTGTCGGCAATGGCCTTTGCGGTAATAATACTATTGACCCTGGCGAAAACTGTGAAGGTG